>NZ_JBVOON010000006.1:0-192357 GCF_055664235.1 Rhodococcus sp. NPDC019050
ATCACCGCCGACCGGTTGATCGAGGGCTTGGAGAAGGCGTTCGCGATGTGGGGTGGGCCGCCGCTGGTGCTGCGGATGGACAATGGGCCTGAGTTCATCTCGGAAGCGCTGCGGGACTTCTGTGCTGGGTCGGTGGGGATGTCCTACATTCCGCCGGGCACGCCGTGGAACAACGGGTTCATCGAGTCGTTCAACAACCGGTTGCGCGATGAGTGTCTCAACCGAAACTACTGGCCCACTCTGCTCGAGGCCCGGGTGGTGATCGAGGACTTCAAGGACGACCACAATCACCGGCACCGTCATTCGGCGCTGGGGTACCGAACTCCTGCCGAGTACGCTGCCGGATGCACTCACCGGCACCAGCCGGTGGCGTGTGAGATCGACTGATCGACTGCAAGTAGGAATCGGCTCTAGAACCGACCGGACCGACTATCGGGGACCTGCCACTCCCACACGAACCACAGCGGTGCCACATGAGGGCTGCCGTCCTTCCCGACGGTGGCCACTCGGCACGTCCGCTGCTCGGCGAGGAAAGCGTCGATCTCCTCCGAAGTCATGGCGATCGCGCGACCTCGCCGCTGCTTCCGGACCATTTGCCCTGACGTCACCCGAACCTCCTTGGAGAATATTATTCTTCATTTTGAGATAGATGCTCTCATCGAGGCGCTAGCGGCACAACGCCCAGGACAGGAGGACACGTCCGATGCCCCCATCACCCCTTGTTCCACGCGCCGCGCGTCCCGTCCGTGAGCAGTGGCGGGCGCTCGCCGAGGAACGGGGCAGCGGAGAGCGGTTCGCCCCCGCCCTCGCCGAGCGCCTCCCCCGCGCGGCCCGCCGCTGGATCACCCATGCGGTTGCCGAGGGCACACCGCTGGCGCGTTCGGTCCGCCTGGACATGTCCGGACAGATCCGTCTCGGATCGTGGCGACAGTTCAGTGCCGTGCAACTCCTCGTCCCGGCAACAGGATTCATCTGGGCCGCGACGACGAGGATCGGGCCGGTACCGGTATCGGGTTACGACCGGTTCACCCGGAAGCGGCGAGATGCGCTGGCGTACGGGCGGAATCATTCCGGTGGTGTCTGCACACGGTCGCGATGTCGGTGACAGTGCGGCCGGCCGACTTGCCGGGGAGAGCATCTTCGTACCCACCGCATTCTCCCTCGCACAGTGGGCCGGCGACGAGGACGTCGCCTCCGCCACCTGGACTGTGGCAGGCCACGAGGACACCGTGCACCTGGACGTCGCCGAGAACGGAGCGCTGCGCGGGCTGCGGATGCAACGGTGGGGCAATCCGAATGGTGGCACCTTCGCCCGCCACCCGTTCACGGTGACCGTCGACGCCGAGCGCAACTTCGGCGGCATCACCATCGCCTCGCGAATCCGGGCGGAATGGGGTACCGGTGACGGCTCGGACGGTGAGTTCTTTCGCGCCGAGATCTCGGACGCGCATTTCTTCTGAGCGCCGCCCGGCGTGCGAATTCGCTACGAGTCGCGAATTCGGCCAATTCTGGCAAAATGTGTTCCCTGATCCCTTCCAGGGAAACGCGAGGGCGTTATGAGTAAAGCTTTTCGATATTCGATGGGGGCCGCACTCACTGTGGCGGTGGTATCGATCGGCATGTGTTCGAGCGTGGGAACGGCTGCCGCACAGCCTTTTCCGATTCCTCCGCCCCAGGCATCCGAGGTGTTTCCGCTGCCGGACCCCGACCCCTTCCATGCCGAGCCCGACGATCTCGCGGCACACCGGCCCGGGGATGTGCTGAAGATCCGGCGACTCCCGCCGTCCTACTACTTCCCGGGCAGTGTGCTGTGGGAACTTCTCTTCCGCACCACGGATTCCCAGGGGCGCCCGATCGCCGCGAACACGACCTATTAGGACTTTGTTAGGTTCACCACTTCCTGGTGTGAGGCCTCGAGATTCGGCGAGATGTCCGAGACGATAACCAGGTGGATGCCGCAGCCCTGACCGATGTCGGTGAACGTCTCGATGCGTTCATCGGCGAGGTGTTCTCCTCGCTCAAACGCAAGGACCAGCGAGTAACGGCCGGGGTATATGCGCGAGGGTTGATGCTCGACGGGCGCCGCAAGTCGATGCAGCCGATGGCCGACCGCCTCGGGATCGATCACCAACGCCTGCAGCAGTTCGTCACCACCTCACCGTGGGATCCGGTACCGGTCCGGAAAACACTGTCCCGCAAAGCGTGTGATTTGATCTCCCCGGATGCGTGGGTGATCGACGACACCGGATTCGCCAAGGACGGTGACGCCTCGCCGTGTGTGGCCCGGCAGTATTCGGGCACCCTCGGCAAGGTCGGAAACTGCCAGGTCGCGGTCAGTGTGCACGCCGCCACCGATACCGCGTCCGCACCCTTGGATTGGCGGCTGTATCTGCCTGAGAGCTGGGACGATCAGCGGTGCGACGATCCGGAGACGGCCTCGGCGATCACCGCTCGCCGGCGACGCAACGCGATCCCGACCGAGGAGCGCTATCGCACCAAGGCAGTGATGGCTCTCGAGATGCTCGACGAGCTGATCTCGTGGGGCCGGACCCCACCGGTGATCGTCGCCGACGCCGGCTACGGCGACTCGGCGACCTTCCGGCAGGGCCTGACCGACCGCGACCTGGCCTACGTCGTCGCGGTCAAGGGCGCCACCCTCGCGCACCCCGCCGATGCAGTCCCGGCCGCCGCCGCGCACTCCGGGCGCGGGCGGCCTCCGACCCGACGCTACCCACCGGCCGTGACCTGCAGGGATCTCGTTCTGGCGGCCGGAGTAGGCGCGCTGACCGAGGTCACCTGGCGCCGCGGAACCAAGACCGGTCCGGGCAACCCGACCGCGGTGATGCGCTCACGGTTCGTGGCGCTGCGGATCCGCCCCGCGAACCGCACCATTCCCCGCGACGAGGACGGAACCCTGCCGCAGGCGTGGCTGCTCGCCGAATGGCCGGCGGGCGCGGCGCAGCCCACCGACTTCTGGCTGGCCACCCTGCCCGAGGACACCCCGCTGTCGGAGTTGGTGCGCCTGGCGAAGATCCGCTGGCGCATCGAACACGACTACCGGGAACTGAAAACCGGTCTCGGACTCGACCACTTCGAGGGCCGCTCCTGGCTCGGCTGGCACCACCACGTCACCCTCGTCACCGCCGCACACCTGTTTCTCACCACCCTGCGGCTGACCGACCCAAAAGCGGTCGGGCGGGACTGACCCTCTACGGCATTGTGCGCGAACTCCAACGCGCACTGGCCTATTGGATCGGTACCTGCCCGACCTGCCATCACACCTTCCCAACATAACAAAGTACTACTATGTCCTGCCCGCGAATCATGTGCAGGACGGCCCGTTGCTCTCGTATCAGCACATCATCAATTCGCTCGGCCACAAGTGCAAGATCGCCACCGAGTTGTACACCACCGAGCCGTTGAACCAGATCCGCGAGGCTGCGGGCTTGAACATCGCGCTCGGGCGCGGGTGGGCCGTGGCACTGCCGGACCAACTCGGCCCCCGGATGGCCTACGGCGCAGGGAAACTCGGCGGTCAGGTCACCCTGGGCGGCATCCGGGCAGTGCAGAACGTGCCCGAACTCCAGGTCACGAACAGCAAGGTCGGCCTGGGCGGCTACTCCGGCGGCGGGATGGCGACGGCATGGGCGGCAGCGCTGGCCCCGACCTACGCTCCGGAATTGGACATCATCGGAGCCGCCGCAGGCGGAACTCCGATGAACCTGGTCAAGATGGGCGAAGCACTCGGGACCGAACCGCACCCGGCGTTCGGCCTCGCGATGGCCGCGGCGCTCGGCCTCGAACGGGAATATCCCGAGCGTGTCGAGGTCACCGACCACCTCAACGAGAACGGTCGCCGGATGCGCGGACTGATCGGCAACAGCTGCACCAACGGATCATGTTCTGGGGTGCCGGCCGGAGTGCGGCCGAGATGACCGACAACCAGCAGAACTTCATGGACCTGCCCGAAGCCAGGAAGGTGCTGGAGGAGAACAGTCTCGAACTGTACCCACGCGTTCCGGCCGCTCCCCTGTTCGAATGGCACAGTCCCACCGACGTGCTGATCCCCGTCGACTCGCTCGAGAACACGCTGAGGCGCTATTGCGGCGCCGGCGTTCCGGTGCAGTCACTGCTCACGGCGAGTCCCGACCACCTGTCGGCGGCGGCCCTCGGACTCCCGCCCGCGCTCGACTGGCTCGACGCCCGATTCCGCGGGGAACCCGCTCCGACCAATTGCTGATCGACCTCGACCACCACAGCACCGACGCCACGCTCGGGCTGCGCCGGTGACCCGTAACACAATCTCCGCTACGATCGGACCTTCTGTAACCGGAGGTATCAGGTACCGATTCCTGGGGTACACCCGGATGGAACCCGACGAATAGGAGCCAACCAGTGTCGAAAACCCTCGAAGCGACCGTCGAGATCGCCGCACCTCCGGAGCGCGTGTGGGCCGTGATCTCCGACCTGAAGCGCATGGGCGAGTGGAGCCCGCAGTGCCGGAAGATGATCATCCGTGGCGGTTCGGTCGCACGCGGCACCAAAACGATCAACATCAACAAGAAGGGCCTGCTCGTGTGGCCCACCACCTCCAAGGTCATCACCTTCGAACCCGGACGCGAGCTGCGGTTCCGCATCAACGAGAACCGCTCGATCTGGTCGTTCACCCTCGAGCCCACGGCTACCGGAACGCGGATCGTGCAGCGTCGCGAAGCACCGCAGGGCACCAGCAAGGTGTCGCAGACCCTCATCAAATACGTTCTGGGGGGCAGCGAACCGTTTGACGACGACATGATCCAGGGAATGAACGCGACCCTCGCGCGCATCAAGAACGAGGTCGAAGCCGGAGCCACCGTCTGACGCTTCGGTTCCGGGCATCCCCGACATCGCTCACGTACTCTGTGGTAGCCCTCGGCCCCGCGGCCGGGGCTGCCCGCGCCCTCGTGGTCCGGGCGACACACCGAACGCGACACATAAGAGGAGCCGTGGCACGTAAGCCGTCCCCCGCCGGAGAACCCCCCACCAGCGGTGTAGCCCACGTCGTCGATCTGGTCCGGCACGCGATTCCGCCGCTCCACCCCGGAGGCGTCCCGTTCGTCGCCGCGCCCCTGGCGGTGGCCGCTCTCGGTCGCCGCCACAAGTGGGTGCGGCGCGCCGGCCTGGCGTCGGCGGCTGCCACAGCCACCTTTTTCCGGCATCCGCATCGGGTGCCGCCGAACCGGGTCGGCGTTGTCGTGGCTCCGGCCGACGGCGAGGTCGCGCTCGTCGATACCGCACCGCCTCCCGCCGAACTCGGTATCGGCACAGAGCCCCGCCCGCGGGTGAGCATCTTCCTGTCGGTGCTGGACGTGCATGTACAGCGCAGCCCCGTCGGCGGCACGGTACGGAAGGTCGTGCACACGCCGGGCAAGTTCCTCTCCGCCGATCTCGCCGATGCGAGCGAAGTGAACGAGCGCAACAGCATGCTGCTCGAAACACGGGACGGGTGCGAGGTCGCGGTCGTGCAGATCGCCGGCCTGCTCGCCCGTCGGATCGTGTGCGACGCACAGATCGGCGACACCCTTCCCATCGGCGACACCTACGGCCTCATCCGGTTCGGCTCGCGCGTCGACACCTACTTCCCTCCCGGTACCACGCTGCTCGTCGAGCGGGGCCAGCGCACGATCGGCGCCGAGACGGTGATTGCGCAGTTGCCGACTTCGCCGCTGTCGTGAACCCGCCCGTCTCAGCAGCTCGCCCGGCCGCCGTCAGGAAGACCCGTAACCGGCCGCAGGTGGTGCGTCTCCTTCCCAGTGGCATCACGATCCTCGCGTTGTCCGCCGGCTTGTCGGCGGTGAAGTTCGCGCTCGACGGGCAACTCGGCATCGCGATCGGTCTCATCGGCGCTGCCGCCGTCCTCGATTCGCTGGACGGCCGTATCGCACGCCTGCTCGACGCGACCAGCAAGATCGGCGCCGAACTCGATTCGCTGTCCGACGCGATCGCCTTCGGAGTCGCCCCCGCCCTGGTGCTGTACGTGACGTTGCTCGACGGCAGTGCCTTCGGCTGGATCGTCGCGCTGCTCTACGCGGTGAGCATCGTGCTGCGACTCGCCCGATTCAACACCTTGCTCGAGGACGACAGCGTGCCCGCGTACGCACGCGAGTACTTCGTCGGCGTGCCCTCTCCTGCGGGAGCGCTCGTCGCGCTCGCTCCGGTCGCCGCCTACATCCAGTGGGGTGACGGCTGGTGGTCGTCGATGCCGCTGGTCGCCGTGTGGACCTTGATATCGGCGGCACTGATCGTGAGCCGCGTGCCCACACTCGCGATGAAGTCGGCGTCGGTGCCCGCCCGTCTCGCGGTGGTGCTCCTGGCACTCATCGCCGTCGCGGCCGCCGCGCTCGTCACGTACCCGTTCGTGCTGATGCTGGTCCTCGTGGGCGTCTATCTCCTGCACATTCCGTTCGCCATCCGGTCCAAGCGGTGGGTCGCGGCACGGCCGGAGACATGGGACATCAAGCCTTCGGAACGACGCGCGATCCGTGCCCGCACCCGCGCGGCACGCCCCCACCGCTCGGGCGCCCGCCGGGTCACCACGACGGCACGGTCGGCGACTCGCCTGGGCCTGCGTCGCCCACGCGGAGACTGAGCACGTTCTAGGCTCGGCGCGTGACTTCTCCACAACTCGCGCTGACCGTCCGACTCAACACCTCCGCCGCCGACGCGCGCCGTGGCGTCGTCCGCCTCCACGCGGAGGCGCTCGCGGCGCTGGGGTTGCGGGAGTGGGACGCCATCGCCCTGGTGGGGGCGCGGCGCACCGCCGCCGTCGCGGGCCTCGCCCCCGCCGGCACGCCCACCGGGACGATCCTGCTCGACGATGTCTCGCTCTCGAACACCGGTCTGCGTGAGGACGCCAGGGTGGTCGTCGAGCCCGTCACCGTCTACGGCGCGCGCAGCGTGACGGTCACCGGATCCGTGCTCGCGCGGCAGTCGATCTCCGATTCGACGTTGCGGCAGGCGCTGCTCGGCAAGGTCCTCACCGTCGGTGACGCCGTGTCGCTGCTCCCCCGCGATCTGGGCCCGGGAACGAGCAACGCCGACACCACACGGACGTTGTCGCGCACCTTCGGCGTCGCATGGACGTCCGAACTGCTCACCGTCGCCACGGTGGATCCACCCGGGCCGGTGAGCGTGCAGCCCAACAGTGCCGTCACGTGGCGCGGCGGAGACGTCCCCGGCAGGGTCTCCGCTGCCGTGGTCCGTTCCGACGCGAATGCCACCCACCCGTCGTCCCCTGCGACTCCCCCGGGACCACCGCCGCCCCCGGTCGAGGACCTCGTGGGCGTCCAGAGCCAGGCCGCCAAGCTCTCCGAATGGCTCACGCTCTCACTCGACGAGCCGGAACTGCTCCGCACGCTCGGCGCGTCGCCGCACCTCGGAGTCCTGGTGACGGGCCCCGCCGGTGTCGGCAAGGCGACCTTCGTGCGTTCGGTACTCGCAGACAGGCGCGTCGTCGCGCTCGATGGTCCCGGCATCGGTGCGCTCGCCGCCGACGAGCGCCTGCGTCGGGTGTCCACCGCCACCGGAGAAGTCCGGTCGGGCGGCGTCCTGGTGGTCACCGATGCCGATGCGCTGCTGCCCGCCGACGCCGAACCTGTCGCGACGTTGATCCTGGACGAACTGCGGCGCGCGGTGGACACGCCCGGTGTCGCGCTCGTGGTCACCACAGCGCATCCGGACGATCTCGACGCGCGGGTCCGCGCCCCCGAAATCTGCGACCGCGAACTGTCGCTGCCCCTCCCCGACGGCGCCACCCGACGCGCGCTGCTGGACGTGCTGCTGCGCACCGTGCCCGCGGCACCACTCGACCTGTCGGCCGTCGCCGGTCGCACCCCCGGTTTCGTCGCCGCGGACCTCGCCGCGCTGTGCCGCGAAGCCGCGCTCCGGGCGGCGTCGCGCGCGAGTCGCGAGGCCGACGAGCCGAAACTCACCCAGGAAGACCTGATGGGCGCGCTCGAGGTCATCCGCCCGCTGTCGCGCTCGGGAACCGAAGAACTCGCGATCGGCACCGTCAGCCTCGACGACGTTGGGGACATGGTGGAAACCAAGCAGGCACTGACCGAGGCGGTGCTCTGGCCGTTGCAGCATCCCGACTCGTTCGCCCGACTCGGGGTCGATCCGCCGCGAGGAGTACTGCTCTACGGTCCGCCCGGGTGCGGCAAGACCTACCTGGTTCGGGCGCTCGCGGGCAGCGGCCAGTTGAGCGTGCACGCCGTCAAGGGCGCCGAATTGATGGACAAGTGGGTCGGTGCCTCCGAGAAAGCCGTGCGTGAGCTTTTCCAGCGGGCACGCAACTCGGCCCCCGCGCTCGTATTCCTCGACGAGGTCGACGCCCTCGCACCCCGGCGCGGGCAGAGTTCCGATTCGGGCGTATCCGATCGGGTCGTCGCGGCGCTGCTGACCGAACTCGACGGCGTCGAACCGCTCCGCGACGTCGTCGTGGTGGCGGCGACCAACCGGCCGGATCTGATCGACCCGGCGCTGCTGCGTCCGGGCAGGCTCGAGCGTCTCGTGTTCGTGCCGCCGCCCGACGCCGACGCCCGCGCCGCCATCCTCGACACCGCCGCCCGCTCGGTCCCCCTGGCCGACGACGTGGACCTCGGCGAACTCGCGGAACAACTCGACGGGTACTCCGCAGCGGACTGTTCCGCGCTGCTGCGCGAGGCAGCACTGGCGGCCATGCGCCGCAACGTCGACGCCGCCGTGGTGACCTCGGCCGACATGCAGGTGGCGCGCGACAAGGTCCGGCCGTCGCTCGACCCGGTGCAGGTGGAGCATCTGCGCACCTACGCCGAGGGCCGCTGAGTGTCTCCCGTCTCGACGGCGGTCCGGCTCGCCGATCCCGTGTCGACCCTCGCGGGGGCCGCTGCCGCGGCAGCCGCCGTGATGGTGCTCGCCGTCGGCGACTCCGTCCTGCCCGCCGGCACCCGCAGCGACTACGCGCCGCTGATCACCGCCGTGCTCGCCGTGCTGGCGGCGACCGGGTTGCAGCGGTCGGGGTCTCGGCGGACCGCCTGGGCGATCGGGGCGGGCGCCGTTCTGGTTCTCGGCTCGGTGCGGTACATCGTGCCGGTGGACGCGTCCTCCGAGACTCTCGCCGTCGTGGGATTCGTCGCGGCCGCCACCACCGGGGTGCTGCTCGGTGCGGCCGTCGCGGGAGCATGGGGTTCGGTGAGCAGCCAGGGCGCGCTGATCATCGGGGCGTGGTCGGCCTTCCTCACCGCCGCAGCGGTCGGCGCGGTGGTTCCGCTCACGGCAATGCGCTGGACCGTGCCCCAGTGGTTGCTCGTCCTCGCACTCGTCGCGCTCGTCGCGGCCGCGATCACCGCCCGGCCCGGGATGCGGGTCCAACGCCCGGACCCGCGGTTGTCCGTCATCGCGGTCGCGGGCGCCGCCGCCCTGACGCTCGGTTACCTGCTTCTCGGAGATCTGGTGACCTCGCAGGCCGCCGCAGGGGCGGTCCGGATGTGGCTCGTCGCCGGGGCGGCTCTCCTTGCGATCGTGATCGGAGCGGAACTCGTCGCACGACTCGTCCCGCCCGGTGATGCGCGGTTCGTGCTCGCCGCCATCGGGGCGGTCGCGGCCGGATACCCCATCGTCGTCGAACTGTGGGCGGGTGCGCCGTGGTGGGTTCTCCTCGTCACGGTCGGTGCGGTGCTCGCCGGGGTCCGTCTCGCGCGGTGCTTCCCCTACGCTCTCGCCGGATTCCTCGTCGCGGTGGTCGTGTCCGTGGCCGCGGTGTGGTTTCCGGACGAGATCGGTGCGGGGATCCCCCTCTGGGTACGTGCCGCACTTGTCGCCGCGGGGACCGGTGTCGCGCTCGGCGCGTCGATACCGGGATCGGTGTCGATCGCGGCGCTGGGACTGTCGTTACCGGTGCCGGCGGCGGCCGTGATCGGTGCGGTATGGGTGTTGCCGGCCGACCCGCGGTGGATCGTGCTCGCGCTCGCCGCGACGGTCGGGGCATGCGCATGGCAGGTGCGCTAGACCGCTGTGAGAGTCCGGCCTCCGGGGCCCAATTCCATGTCAGGCACGTCCAATTGGATGTATCCGACCGGGAGGTATTGCGAAGAAGGCTTGCACCCCGATTCGCAAGCGTGCGAAGACAGCCGTTAAGATGGACTCATTCCCTTTCGCCCATCTAGGGCAAAGGAACGCATGTCGGGGCGTCCCGCGTTTCGGCAATGTGCCGTATTTCTTGACAAACCTGTTACGCCGTAAATCAGTCAGACACCGCCGCCTGGCCTGACCCCGACGGAGTGCCTTTTGCTCGCCATACTCTTCGCTCACGCGGTAGCCGCACTGCTGGCACCGTCTCTGGTCAGAGTCATGGGGAGAAATGCCTTCCTGCCGTTGGCACTCGTGCCGCTGGGCAGCCTCGGCTGGGTCATCGCAAACTGGGGAACCGAGCAGCGGGTACAGATCCCGTGGGCGACCTCACTGTCGATGGATATCGACCTCAGGTTCGATGCGCTCGCCTCGATCATGTGCCTGCTGGTGCTCGGCATCGGATCGCTGATCCTGCTCTACTGCTCCCGCTACTTCGAAGACGACGAGCCCCGCCTCGGGTTGTTCGCCGCCGAGATGGTCGCCTTCGCCGGTGTGATGTTCGGCCTGGTCGTCAGCGACAACATGCTTCTGCTCTACATCTTCTGGGAACTGACGACGGTGCTGTCGTTCCTGCTGGTGGGGCACTACGCCGAACGAGCGTCGAGCCGCCGTGCCGCGACGCAGGCTCTGCTGGTCACCACCGCGGGTGGTCTCGCGATGCTCGTCGGCATCATCATCCTCGGGCAGATGGTGGGCAGCTACAACCTGTCGGCGGTCGTGGATGCGGCCCCGCACGGGTGGCTCGCGGGCGTCGCCGTGGTGCTCGTCCTCATCGGCGCGCTGTCGAAATCTGCCGTCGTACCGCTGCACTTCTGGTTGCCCGGCGCGATGGCGGCACCGACCCCGGTCTCCGGTTACCTGCATGCCGCCGCCATGGTCAAGGCCGGCATCTACCTCGTCGCCCGGTTGGCACCCGGGTTCGCCGACAGTGCGGCATGGCGTCCGATCGTGATCGGTCTCGGCCTCGCGTCGATGATCCTCGCCGGCTGGCGGGCGTTCCGGGCGTTCGACCTCAAACTCATCCTCGCGTTCGGCACGGTCAGCCAGCTGGGATTCCTCACCGCCCTCGTCGGTATCGGTAGCCGGGAGGCAGCGCTCGCCGGACTGACCATGGTCATCGCGCACGCGATGTTCAAAGCGTGCCTGTTCATGGTGGTCGGCATCATCGACCATTCGACGGGCACCCGCGACATCCGGAAGCTCGCGCACCTCGGCAAGGCCACGCCGGTGCTCGCCGGCATCGCGGTACTCGCCGCCGCCAGCATGGCGGGTCTGCCACCCCTCATCGGGTTCGTCGCGAAGGAAGCGGCGCTGGAGGGCGCACTCGTCGCCGACGTCCTGCCCGACTGGGCGAGGACGGCGACCACCGCCGGAATCGTGGTCGGTTCGATCCTCACGCTCGCCTACAGCATCCGGTTCATCTGGGGCGCGTTCGGCCGCAAGCAGCTCAAGCGCCCGAGCCCGGCGGTGCAGAACGTGCACGCTCCCGGTTGGCTGCTGATGTCGGCGCCCAGCGTGCTCGCCGTCGCCGGTCTCGCCGCCGGGTTCGGCTCGTCGTGGATCGATCATCTGGTCGCCCCGTACGCCGATACGCTGCCGTCCGGGCTCTCGAAGCCCTACCACCTCGCGCTGTGGCACGGCCCGACGTTGCCGCTGGGTCTCACGGCGGTGGTGATCGTCGGCGGTACGGCACTGTTCCTCGCGCACCGCACCATCGCGCGACTCAAGTTCGAACATCCGCCCCTCGGCAACGCCGACCGGATGTACGACCAGACGCTGCGCGGCATGGACACCCTGTCGCTGCGCCTGACCGGTTTCCTCCAGCGCGGTTCGCTGCCGCTCACCCAGGCGACGATCCTCGTCACGCTGGCGCTGCTCCCGACCGTGCTCATGTTCGTGTTCGGAGTGGGCACGATGCCCGCGACACGCCTGTGGGACACGCCCTGGGAACTCGCGGTCGGCGTGATAATCGCCGGTGCGGCGATCACCGCGACCGTGCTCCGGAACCGGCTCGGCGGGGTGCTGGTGGTCGGCGTCACCGGCTACGGTCTCGGTCTGCTCTTCGCGATGCACGGAGCACCCGACCTCGCGTTGACGCAGTTCCTCGTCGAAACCGTCACCCTCGTGATGTTCGTGCTGGTGCTGCGGAAGCTGCCCCCGGAATCCGACCCGTCGACCGACGTCAAGAATCGGCTGCCGCGCGCGTTGCTGGGCATCGCGGTCGGCCTCGTCGTGACCGGCATCGGCGTGTACGCGGTCGCCGCGCGCAGTGCCGACCCCATCTCGTTGCTGCTTCCCGACGCCGCGTACAACCTGGGCGACGGCAAGAACGTCGTCAACGTGCTTCTCGTCGACATCCGCGCCTGGGACACCCTCGGAGAGATCTCGGTGCTGCTGGTGGCAGCGACCGGCGTCGCCAGCCTGGTGTTCCGGACCCGGCGCTTCGGTACCGCTCCCCGCGTCTCGGACGCTCCGGCAGCCCAGCTCGACGCGGCGTCGGCGAACAACGAGACGACCTGGTTGCTGGGCGGGGATCTCATCGACCCGCGGTACCGGTCGCTCGTCCTCGAGGTCACGACCCGTCTGGTGTTCCCCACCATGATGGTGCTCTCGATCTACTTCTACTTCTCCGGCCACAACGCCCCCGGTGGTGGTTTCGCCGGCGGGCTCGTCGCAGGCTTGGCGCTCGTCCTGCGCTATCTGGCCGGAGGACGCTACGAGCTCGGAGAGGCGGTTCCCATCGACGCCGGAAAGATCCTCGGCCTCGGTCTCACCCTCGCCGCGGGCACGGCCCTGGTGTCCGTGCTGCTCGGCGCCCCGGCGCTGTCGTCGGCGACCCTGCAGTTCACCCTGCCGGTCCTCGGCGACATCAAGATCGTGACCGCGCTGTTCTTCGATCTCGGCGTGTACCTGATCGTCGTCGGGCTCATCCTGGACGTGTTGCGCAGTCTCGGCGCGCGACTCGACGCCGAGGTCGTGGGGGCGAAGCGATGATGGCCGCGAACCTCACCCTCATGGGCATCGTCGGGGTGCTCGTCGCGTGCGGTGTCTACCTGCTCCTCGAACGCAGCATCATCAAGATGCTGCTCGGCCTGCTGCTCATCGGCAACGGCATCAACCTGCTCATCCTCACGCTCGCCGGACCCTCGGGCAAGGCACCGATCGTCGGCACCGAGAGCGACTTGCACGAGGACATGGCCGACCCGCTGGGACAGGCGATGATCCTGACGTCCATCGTGATCACGATGGGTATCGCGGCATTCGTGCTGGCCCTGACCTACCGGTCGTACACGTTCCGTGCACGCGACGAGATCGAGAACGACCCCGAGGACACCTTGGTGTCGCGGCGGCGCAGCCCGGCCGAAGCCCCCATCCGCGACCGCTCCGACGACCCGCTCACCGGCGAGCCCAGCAAGAGCGGCGACGCCTTCGACGCCGAAGGCAACCCGATCCCGCTCGAAGCACTCACCAACATCGAGGACCTCGAGGTGTACGAGGACCTCCACGACGGAGACTTCGACGACCCCACAGACTCCGCCTACGACCCGGTCCACACGGGCGCGGAACCGGATCGCGACGGTTCCGGCGAAGGCACCGACCAGCACGACGACACGCACGGGAAGGGAGATCGCCGATGACACTCAGTTCGGCTGCCCTCATCCCGCTGCCTGTCCTCATTCCGCTGCTCGCTGCCGCAGTCACCCTGATCCTCGGCCGCCGGCCGCGGGCGCAACGGGCGATCACCGTCTTCGCTCTGGTCGCGACCCTCGCGGTCGCGGCTGCGCTGCTGTACTTCGCCGACCGCGACGGCATCGAAGTGATGCAGGTCGGCGGGTGGGAAGCACCGATCGGTATCTCGCTGGTGGTCGATCGTCTTGCCGCCCTGATGCTGGTCGTTTCGGCGATCGTGTTGCTCTCGGTCATGCTCTTCGCCGTCGGGCAGGGCATCCACGACGGGGACGAACAACAACCGGTCTCGATCTTCCTGCCGACCTATCTCGTCCTCACCGCAGGCGTCAACATCGCGTTCCTCGCCGGCGACCTCTTCAACCTGTTCGTCGGATTCGAGGTACTCCTCGCGGCTTCGTTTGTGCTGTTGACCATCGGGGCGAGCGCAGACCGCGTCCGGGCCGGCGTCTCGTACGTGATGGTGTCGATGGTGTCGTCGATGGTGTTCCTCGCCGGCATGGGGTTCGCGTACGCCGCGACGGGCACCTTGAACCTCGCCCAGATGGCGGTCCGGATGGACGACGTGCCCGAAGGCACCCGTGCGGCGATCTTCGGCGTCCTGCTCGTCGCGTTCGGCATCAAGGCGGCGGTGTTCCCACTGTCGTCGTGGCTTCCCGACTCGTATCCCACCGCTCCCGCACCCGTCACCGCCGTGTTCGCCGGGTTGCTCACCAAGGTGGGTGTCTACGCGATCATCCGTGCCCACACCCTGCTGTTCCCCGGGGGTGAACTCGACGGGGTTCTGATGGTGGCGGGCCTGCTGACGATGGTCGTCGGCATTCTCGGCGCGATCGCCCAGAACGACATCAAGCGTCTGCTGTCGTTCACCCTGGTCAGCCACATCGGCTACATGATCTTCGGTATCGCGCTGTCGTCCGAGGCGGGACTGGCCGGCGCGGTGTTCTACGTGGGCCACCACATTCTCGTCCAGACGACCTTGTTCCTCGTGGTCGGGCTCATCGAGCGGCAGGCCGGTTCGGCGTCGCTGCGCCGCCTCGGCGGACTCGCGCTCGCCAGCCCACTGCTCGCAGTGCTGTTCCTGGTCCCCGCGCTCAATCTCGGCGGAATTCCGCCGTTCTCCGGGTTCATCGGCAAGGTCGCGCTGTTGCAGGCCGGTGCCGAGGACGGTTCGGTGCTCGCGTGGCTGCTCGTCGGCGGCAGTGTGCTGACGAGTCTTCTGACCTTGTACGTCGTGGCGCGGATCTGGACGAAGGCGTTCTGGCGTGCCCGCGCCGACGCTCCCGAAGGCGAACTCGCCGATATCGGCCCGTCCGCGCTGATCGACGAATCCGAAACGGACATCCTTCTCGAGGAGCGAGAGGACGTGGGCAAGATGCCCCGCGCGATGCTCGTGCCCACCATCTGGCTCGTGGCGATCGGTGTGTCGCTGACGGTGTTCGCAGGCCCGCTCCTCGACATCAGCCACCGCGCCTCCGCCAACCTGCTCGACCGTTCGGTGTACATCGAGGCCGTGCTGGGAGGTGATGGGCGGTGATGAAACGCGCCAATGTCGTCCGGCTGTTCGTACTCGGCTGGATGACCATCGTGTGGGTGCTGCTGTGGGGAACGTTCAGTATCGCCAACATCCTCGGCGGACTCGTCGTGTCGATCATCGTCATGGTGTTGCTGCCGCTCCCCCGCGTCCCCGTCGAAGGCCGGGTGCATCTGCTCTCGGCGGTCCGGCTGGGTGTGTACATCTTCATCGAGTCGATGCGCTCGACGATCTCCGTCGGTTGGCTGGCGATCCGTCCGGCACCGCCGCCGGTGACCGGTGTCCTGCGCTGCCGTCTGACCATCAAGTCCGACCTGGTGCTCACGCTGTGGACGGACATCATGAACAACATTCCCGGCACGATGGTCCTCGAGATCGATCAGGTGCGCCGCATCGTGTACGTCCACGTCCTCGACGTGAGCACCGACCGCGCCGTGGCGGACTTCTACCGTTCGGCGCGTCTGATCGAACGTCTCCTCATCAGGACGTTCGAGCGCGATTCCGAATGGCAACCGAGCCCCTGGCGAAGCGGAACGGAGGGTATCTGATGACCGTGCTGCTGGTGATTTCCGGCGTGCTGTTGTTCGTCTCGGCAGTACTGATCTGTTATCGGGCGTTCGGCGGCCCGAATTCCCTCGACCGTCTTGTCGGCGTCGACGCGCTGCTGGCGATCGCGATCTGCGGTCTCGCGGTCTGGGCCGTCTACAGCCGCGACACCACCGTGGCTCCCGCGATCGTCGCGCTGGCGCTCGTCGGGTTCATCGGCTCGGTGTCCGTCGCTCGTTTCCGGGTGCGTGACGAACAATGAGCACAGTCTTCGACCTGATCGGTCACATCTTCATTCTCATCGGAGCGGTCATCTCGTTCACCGCGGCGATCGGCGTGGTCCGTTTCCGCGACACCCTGTCGCGAATGCACCCGGCGACGAAACCTCAGGTGATCGGGCTTCTGTTCGTCCTGGGCGGGGCGATGCTGATTCTCCGCAGTTCGGTGGACATCTGGATGATGGCGCTCGCGGGCATGTTCATGGTGCTCACCGCACCGGTGATCGCCCATCGGGTGGGACGCATCGCATACCGGGAACAACTCGGTCGCGACGGCCTGCTCGAGGAGGAATTCCCCGGCGACAGCGTCTGACCCGGGGGCGCGCTCAGGCGCGCAGTTCGCCGACCAGCGAGTCGACGACGGCGACGAGGTCGCCTCCGGAAGCCTCGGCGAGACGACGCTGCCGCTGGTACGACGCTCCGCGCACCGGAATGTCGGCGACCTTCGCCAATTCGTCGGCGCACCCGAGTCGGGCGGCGGTCGGCGCGATCTGCTCGAGCAGGTCGTGCAGATCGTCGGTGACGAGACGTTCGTGGCAGTCGGGGTCCAGGATGACCTCCGCGTCCAGCCCGTAGCGGGCGGCGCGCCACTTGTTCTCCTTGACGTGCCACGGTTGCAGGATCGGAAGGTCTTCGCCGCGCTCGAGGCACTCGTCGAAGTAGACGACGAGCGAGTGGACGAACGCGACGAGTGCGCCGAGTTCGGCGCGGTTGGTGATGCCGTCGAACACCCGCACTTCGATCGTGCCCCACTTGGGAGCGGGCCGGATGTCCCAGTGCATCCCTCCGGGCGTGTTGATGACCCCGGACTTGAGTTGATCCTCGATGAAGCGTTCGTACTGCGCCCAGTCGGAGAAGTGGTAGGGCAGACCGGCGGTGGGCAACTGCTGGAACATCAGCGCCCGGTTGCTGGCGTAACCGGTGTCGTATCCCGCCCAGATCGGCGACGACGCCGACAACGCGAGCATGTGCGGGTACTTGACGAGCAGCGCGTTGAGGATCGGAATGACCTTGTGCGGTGAGGACACGCCGACGTGCACGTGGACACCCCAGATGAGCATCTGCCGGCCCCACCAGCGGGTGCGATCGATCATTTCGTCGTAGTGCGGGGCGCTCGTGACGATCTGGTCCGTCCACTGGGCGAACGGGTGGGTGCCCGCGCACATCAGGTCGACGCCGTGCGGGTCGGCGGCGCGGCGCAGCAGCGACAGCGATTCGGAGAGGTCGTCGACCGCTTCGGCGACCGTGTCGTGGACGTCGGTGACGAGTTCGACCGTGTTCCGCAGGAACTCTTTCGTCAGGCGCGGTGTCTCACCGGCAATCGTGCCGACGGTGTCGAACACGTCCGACGCACTGTTCGACAGATCGCGGGTGGTCTTGTCGACCAGGGCGATCTCCCACTCCACACCTACTGTCGGACGGGGAGAACCCGGAAACTCGACTGCCACGATTCGATCCAACCACAAGGGCCCCGCGAACCGATCATGCCCGCGGGGCCCTGTGAGTGGAATTACCGCGTGTGCGGTGTCCGGGGGAACGTCACTCGATCACGCCGCACGCGAGGCGCGCGCCGAGGTTGTCCTGGTGCACGACCACCGAGGTGCCCTCCTCGCCCTGGAGATCCTCGAGGGTGAACGCGGTCGTCGTGACGGTGGTGGTGGCCGTTCCGTCTTCGTGGACGACGACGGAAACCAGGTCGCCGCTCTCCGGAACCGACGTGCTGCCCTCGACCTGCAGGTGCGGGCCTGCGGACAGGAATGCACCCGGCGCGCCGCCCGTGGGAGCGGCCGACTGCGGTTCGCACTTGCCGACCGCGTGGACGTGGACTCCGTGGTAGCCGGGCTCGAGGCCCTCGACGTCGATCGTGACCTGGACGTCGCCGTCCTGCTCGGAGAAGGAGACGGTGCCGGCCGAAGCGCCGTCGACCGTCTTCAGGTCCGCCGTGAGAGCGGACGAGCCTGCGGAGGCGCCACCCTGGGCGGCACCCGCCTGCGCGGCGCCCGACTCGGATTCGCTGCCGTGGGAGTCACCGTGGTCGGAACTCTCGGGCGCCGCCGATCCGGTCCACACGGGCGGTGTCGTACCCGGCACATCGGTCGGTTCCTCGTTGTTCGAGCACGCGGTCAGGCCGACTGCAGCGATCGCGACAATCGGGGCCAGAGCACGCCAAGACATGCGACGGGTGGAACTGGAGACCATCAAACCGCTCCTTCGAAGTGCCGAAAAGTAAACCGATCATAGCCGGGACCGCGCACGCTGCTCCTGCCCTGCTGCCGGAACGCCCATCCGTTGCGCCCGGCACGGTCCGTTCGCCTACGACGCAGCGACGATGACGATCACGCCCGGAGCCGCATCGGCGAGTCCCGGGAGGCGCGGTTGCGCGGAGACGCCGAGTGCGTCGGCGACCTCGAGTGCGGTTTCCTCCTCGCCGGGTGTCGTGCCGTAGTAGACGGTGGTCTGGCCGACGGTGCCGTCGCTGTAGTTGCCCGTCTCCTCGATCGAGAAGCCTTCGTCCTCGAGCAGACTGGCCGTCTGGGCGGCAAGCCCGGCGACGTTGCTGTTGTTGAGGACGCGGACGGGCGCCGGGGTCGCGGGCGCGGCGGCCGCCGACGTGGGGGTGGCCGACGCCGTGGCGGCACGCGACGTGGCGGGGGGCGTCTGTGCTGCGTTCGGTGCTGCCGACGCCGCGCCACTGCCGAGCATGCCGGCGCCCGATCCCGCCTCCGTGGCCGCTTCGGCGGGCTCGCTGCTCGACGCGGTGGTGGCCGCGTCCTCGTCGGAGCCGCCGAGCGACGCCATCCCGATCCCGGCGAACAGGATCGCGAGGGAGATCAGCAGCATTGCCAAGGCCCGCAGGGGTGGCCCCGAGTTGGCGGGTGCTCGGTTCGATTTCTCGGCGGTTCTGCTCACGCGTTCGACCATAGTTGGCCGACGGTGCGATCGCTGACGCTCGGCTAGCGCGTCGTTTCGAATCCGAGGCGTCGGGCGGCGCGCGCCTTCTGCCGGCTGGCACGCAGCCGCCGGAGACGTTTGACCAGCATGGGGTCGGCGGCGAGGGCCTCCGGCCGGTCGATGAGCGCGTTGAGCACCTGGTAGTAGCGGGTTGCGGAGAGCCCGAACAGCTCCTTGATGGCTTCTTCCTTGGCACCGGCGTATTTCCACCACTGCCGCTCGAAGGCCAGTACGTCGTGGTCGCGACGGCTCAGGCCGTCGTCTCCGACCGCGTTCGGATTCGCCCCGCCGACGATCTCGTCGTCAGTGCGCTGGGGCTCTGCACCGGACCGGCCCCCATCGTGCGCTGCTGCGCCGTCCATGTCACTCCTCGAAGCGTCGAATCACCCGGCTGACAATTACACCCGTGTGTTTCCGATCGTTATTGAACCACGCGGGCCGGACACACACCGGCCCGCCGAGCACCTCGGTCGCGCACTATCCTGTTCCACCATGGCCATTCTTCCGATCGTCATCGTCGGCGACCCCGTCCTGCACAACCCGACCGAACCGGTGACCGAATCACCCGCCGAACTCGCCGAGTTGATCGCCGACATGTACGAGACGATGGATGCCGCGAACGGGGTCGGCCTCGCGGCCAATCAGGTGGGCGTCGCAAAGCGCCTCTTCGTCTACGACTGCCCCGATCGGGACGCATCCGGGAAGGTGGCCCGCCGCCGCGGCGCCGTCGTCAACCCGGTGCTGGAGACCTCGGAGATCCCCGAGACCATGCCCGACCCCGAGGACGACCTCGAGGGTTGCCTGTCGGTCCCCGGCGAGAACTTCCCGACGGGCCGCGCCGAGTGGGCCAAGGTCACCGGCACCGACGCCGACGGCAACCCCGTCGAGATCGAAGGCCACGGCTTCTTCGCGCGGATGCTGCAGCACGAGGTCGGACACCTCGACGGCTTCCTCTACGTCGACATGCTGATCGGCCGCAACGCGCGTGCCGCCAAGAAGACCATCAAGCGCGCCGGATGGGGAGTCCCCGGTCTGACGTGGCTGCCCGGAACGGTCGAGGATCCGTTCGGGCACGACGATGACGACGATGACGACTGACGGACCCGTCGCAACCGGAGTACCGCTCGGGAGCCGGGTGGTGCTGCGGTACCGCTTGCCCGCGGGGTACAGCCATCCCATGACGGACGTGCTCGGCGAACTCGTCTCCGTCGACCCGGTCGTCGCGGTGCGCACCGCCGACGACCGGCTCGTGCAGGTCTCGCCGAGTGCGGTCGTGGCCCTGAAGCCGATCGGAACCCGTCCGATCCGCACCTCCGAGATCCGCTCGCTGGAACACGCTGCGGCCGCGGGATGGCCCGGGCTGGAACAGGGTTGGATCGACGGCTGGTTCGTACGAGCGGGTGGTGGGTTCACCGGCCGCGCGAATTCGGCGTCCCCGATCGGGGAACCGGGCACCGTTGCCGACCCGGCCGACCCCGAGGTGCGGGCCCGCCTGCGCGACTGGTTCGCCGCCCGCGGCCTGCCGCTGCGCCTCCTCGTCCCCGACCGGCTGGCCCGGATCCCGCAGGGCTGGCCCACCGGGGAGCGCGTCGTGGTGATGGGCGCGGACCTCGACAACGTGCCCCTGCCGGAGGGACCGGTCCCCGTCGGCATCACTGCGGAACCGGACGACGAGTGGCTGTCGCTGTACCGGGCCGGAACGCTGCCGCCGGTCGCGCGGGCGGTCATAGGCGCCGTCGCCGCCGGAAATCTCGGGTTCGGCCGGATCGGCGCGCCCGGGCAACCGCCTCTCGCCATCGGGCGGGCCGCGGTGACCCACGCTCCGGACGGCCGGCGCTGGGTGGGGTTGTCGGCCGTCGAGGTCGCGCCCGAGCACCGCCGCAACGGCCTCGGCACCCTGCTGTGCGGCGCGCTGCTGGGCTGGGCGCGCGGAGCAGGCGCGACCCACGCATATCTTCAGGTCCACGAGGAGAACGCGGGCGCACGCGCGATGTACCGCGAACTCGGCTTCGTCGACCACCACCACTACACCTACGCGACCGAACCGGCGGAGTAGCCGGACGAGATCGGGTCCGATCGCCGTCGGACCCCTCGCCTAGAGTTGTGGTCGTGCGATTGGCAACGTGGAATGTGAACTCGGTCCGGGCCCGGACCGACCGGATCGTCGACTGGATGCAGCGGACGGACACCGATGTGCTCGCCATGCAGGAGACGAAGTGCAAGGACGAACAGTTCCCGCACGAGCGGTTCGAAGAACTGGGATACCAAGTTGCGCACGTCGGGCTGAGCCAGTGGAACGGTGTCGCCATCGTGTCCCGCGTCGGCCTGGAGGACGTGCAGATCGGCTTCGAGGACCAGCCCGGCTTCTCGAAGGATCCCGAGATCACGCCCGCACTGGAAGCGCGCGCCATCGGCGCGACGTGCGGCGGCGTGCGGGTGTGGAGCCTGTACGTCCCCAACGGCCGCGCGCTCGACGATCCCCATTACGCCTACAAGCTCGACTGGCTCGCGAAACTTCGCGCCGACGCCCAGACCTGGCTCTCCGCGAACCCTGATCAGCAGATCGCCCTGGTCGGCGACTGGAATGTCGCGCCCACCGACGACGACGTCTGGGATCCCGCGTTCTTCGAGGGTAAGACGCACACGTCGCGACCCGAGCGCGACGCCTTCGATGCGTTCGCCGAAGCCGGCTTCACCGACGTGGTGCGGCCGCACGCGCCCGGTCCCGGTGTGTACACCTACTGGGACTACACCCAGTTGCGGTTCCCCAAGAAGCAGGGCATGCGCATCGACTTCGTGCTGGGTTCGCCGGCGTTCGCCGCACGGGTCACCGGCGCCGAGATCGATCGCAACGAACGCAAGGGCAAGGGCGCGAGCGACCACGCGCCCGTCATCGTCGATCTCGCGGACGACACGGCGTAACCGGGGGCGGTGGCGCGGTCAGGCACCTGCCCTGCGCGCGACCGGCCTGCGCGCGACAGGGCCGGGCTTCACCACGACGTTCTCGTAACCGGTGTGGGAGTCGAGGTAGCGCTGCACATAGGTGCAGATGGGCCGGACCCGCCAACCGCGGCGCCGGGCGATATCGAGGGAGCCGCCCACGAGGACGGCCGCGAGTCCGCGGTGACCGAAGTCCTCCACGATCACGGTGTGCATGAAGTCCACGATCGGATCGCACGGACCGGGCACTCCGGAGGGACAGTTGGTGTCGTAGTAGCCGAGTATGCCGACGAGATCTCCGTTGAGCCGCAACTCGAAGCGGTTCTGATCGGCATTGTCGGACACATCGGCGCTCGGCGTACTGGTGTCCAAGAGCATCTCCAAGCGGCTTTTCCTGATCGAACTGTGACCTGGAACACTATAGAACACGTTCCTGACAGAACTTCGCGGCTCCCGCCTTTTCGTGACGCGCCCGCCTCGGAGCCGCTGCCGGGGGTGAGTCTCCACAGCCTCGGTAGGGTGAGCGCGTGGAACTTCTGCCCTTGTCACGTGCCGGTGAAACCCCGGTTCGCGCGCTCACCATCGCAGGCACCGACTCCGGCGGAGGCGCCGGAATCCAGGCCGACTCCCGCACCATGGCGATGTGCGGCGTGCACGCCTGTGTCGCCGTCGCCGCCGTCACGGTTCAGAACTCGGTCGGAGTCGAAGGGTTTCACGAGATCCCTCCGGAGACCGTCGCCGCGCAGGTCCGGTGCGTCGTCACCGACATCGGTGTCTCCGCCGCCAAGACCGGGATGCTCGCCTCCACCGCGATCATCGAGGCCGTCGCCGAGGTGTGCACCGAGGTGGGTATCGGACGTGGACTGCCGGTACCGCTCGTCGTCGATCCGGTGTGCGCCTCGATGCACGGCGACCCGCTGGTCCACGCCGACGCTCTCGACGCGATCCGCACCGTGCTGATCCCGCGGGCCACCGTCGTCACCCCCAACCTCGACGAGATCCGCCTCATCACCGGGATCGAGGTCGTGGACGACCCGTCGGCACGACGCGCGGCCGAAGCACTCCACGCGCTCGGCGCGCAGTGGTCCATCGTCAAGGGCGGGCATCTGCGCACGTCCTCGGCGAGCACCGATCTGCTGTTCGACGGCGACCGCTTCCTGGAATTCAGCACTCCCCGGATCGACACGGGCAACGACCACGGCGGTGGCGACACGCTGGCCGCCGCGATCGCCTCCGCCCTCGCGCACGGCCGTTCGGTGCCCGACGCGGTGGCGTTCGCGAAGGAATGGATCACCAAGTGTCTCGAATGGTCCTACGACCTGGGGCACGGCCACGGACCGGTCAATCCCTTGTGGCGACTTCAGGAGAAGTGACCTCCCCCGCGTGGATCGTCGTCACTCGGTGAAGGGCGCGCGTGCCTGCACTCGCGCGTCGCCGACGGGCACTCCGTCCGGCCCTTCGACCGACTGCGCGTAGAACGCCGTGCCGTAGCCCACCGCCGCGGCGGCCGCGGCTAGCGCGGCGCGGTCCACGTTCGCGGTGTCGTCCTGCGCGGTGTGGTAGTTCGGATCGAAGGTCTCCCCGGCCGTACCACCCCACAGTTCGGCCTGTTCGTCGCTCTTGACCTCGTCGGCCCCGCTGAACACACCGCCGGCGGGAATACCGGCGGCGACGAACGGCCCGTAGTCGGACCTGCCGTCGAAGTCGGTGCCGGAGACGGCGATGCCACGTTCGTCGAAGAATCGGGCGAACGTCCGCTCGATCCCGGCCGAGCCCTCCGGTCCCGGTCCTTCTCCCTCGCCGTCGGAGTCGTCGCCGTCGAAGACGAGGTACCCAGGATTGGGGGAGCCGAGCATGTCGAAGTTGAGGTACAACGCGATGGCGCGACGTTCGTCGTCGGACAATCCTTCGACGTACCGGGTGGACCCGACGAGCCCGACTTCTTCCGCACCCCAGAACGCGAAGCGCACCTTGTTCGTGACGGCCGGGTCCGCACCGAGTTGCCGGGCGGTTTCGAGCACCGCTGCGACCCCGGTGCCGTTGTCGTTGATGCCCGGCCCCTCCGGCACGCTGTCGAGGTGCGCGCCGACGACCACCACGTTGTCGGACGATCCGGTGGTGGTCTCGGCGATCACATTGCGCGACGTGCGACTCTCGATCGTGGTGTCGAGGACGAGTGTGAGCGTCGGTGCCTGCGCGACCGTGTCGGCGTCCGCGGTGGCCAGTCCGCCCACGGGGATTCGCGGATCGTCGCCTTCGGACAGTCCTGCGTCGGCGAGCGGTCCGTCTTCGTTGTTGACGACCAGCAGTGCCGCCGCTCCGCGATCCGCGGCGACCTGCTCCTTCACCGTGAAGGTGCACGCACCGCGGTCGACGAGCACCACCGATCCGGCAACTCCTTCGACGCCGTCGTAGTCCTCCGGCTCGCACCCGGGCGTCTCGTCGGCCGGAACCCGCACGGGCCGTGCGGTCAGTCCGTCCGGCCCGGTCGACGGCGAGAAGCCCAGTGCGCGCACGTCCGGGAGCGGCCGCCCGCATCGAGGCTCTCCGTCACCACCTCGAATGCGTTCACCTCGAATTCGGGTGTCTGCACGTCGAATCCGGAGTCGCGGAGCAGGCCCGCGACATAGTCCACACTCGCGTCGTACCCGGAGGTTCCGAGCGCGCGGTTGCCGTCGTGCTCGCCGGCGATCCGTTCGAGTTCGGTCAGATGTGCCGTGACCGCGTCGATCTGCACCGTGTCCGCGAACGCGGACGGGTCGAGGGAAGACTCCCCCGACCCGTCGGGTTCGACGCTTTGCGAATTGCCTTCCGCCGCACATCCCGTCACCAGCGCCAGCGCAACCACGATCGCCGCCCCCGCCTGCCCCCACAGTCCCCGCATCATGGCCAGAGGGTAATCCACCGACTACGACCGCGCGCGTCGGTCAGGCGTCGCGCCTGTTCACCACCACCAGCGACAGCGCGAACACCACCACGGTGAAGACCGCGAAATAGATCATGGAACCCCATGGTCCCCAGTGGAATTCGATGCCCTGTTCCAGGCTGAGGAAGTTGTTGGCGTTGGCGAACGGCAGGAACGGCTGGATCTCCCGCCCGACCGATCCGAACAGTCCGAACAACGACTCGATCAGCAGAGGCCACAGGAGCAGCAGGGCGATCGTCCCGGCGGACTGGCGCAGCAATGTGCCCACACCCACCGCGAGCACGACACAGAAGAACGCATAGATCGGAATGCCGTAGAGCGCCCGCCATGCCGCCTCACCACTGAGGACGAGTTCGCGTCCCGCATCCGGTCCCGCAAGGGCCTTCGCCAGCAGGAACGATGCGATACCGAGGACGCCCGTGAGGATCGCGCCCAGCACCCCGATCAATCCCGCTTTGACGATGAGAAGCAACGTCCGGTTGGGAGTGGCCTGGAAGGTCGTGCGAATGACCCCGAACCGGTACTCGCTGGTGACCGACAAAGCCGCCAGGATCATCAGCACCAACACGCCGAAGCCGGTGATCCCGCTGACCGCGACGTCGACGGTGGGATAGAACTGCCCCACTTCGTCCTGCATGGTCAGCGAACTGCGGGCGACCGATCCGAGAATCGCGGACAGTCCCAGCCCGAGCGCGATGATCGCCACGGTGCACCACAGCGGCGATTGCACCGAGGTGAGCTTGATACGTTCCGCCCGCAAAGTGTCCAGCACGGCCATCACAGTCCGCCTTTCATGACGTCGTCGATTCCGCTGCCGTGGAACTCCACGTCTCCACCGGTAAGTTTCATGAATGCGTCCTCTAGGGACGCGTTACGGCTGGACAGTTCGTGCAGCACGATCGAGCGCGACGCGGCGAGTTCACCGATCTCCGCGATGCCCACACCTGCCACCAGCAGCGCACCGTCCTCCTCGCGGACGGTGTGCCCGCGCTCGGTGAGCGCACCGCGCAACTCGTCCGCCGACGGGCTGCGCACCACGACGACCGACTCGGAGGCACGGTCGACGAAGTCCTTCACCGAGGTGTCGGCGATCAGGCGTCCCCGCCCGATGACGATCAGATGGTCGGCGGTCTGCGCCATCTCCGACAGCAGGTGGCTCGACACCAGCACGGTCCGGCCCTCAGCGGCCAGCGCGTGCATGAAACGCCGGATCCACATGATGCCCTCGGGGTCGAGCCCGTTGACGGGTTCGTCGAAGAGCAGGACCTGCGGATCACCCAGCAACGCCGCGGCGAGACCGAGCCGTTGCGACATGCCGAGGGAGAAGCCCCCGGCGCGTTTTCCGGCGACCTCGGTCAGGCCGACCTGGCGCAGCACCTCGTCCACGCGCGAGGCGGGCAGCCCGTTGGCCGCCGCCATCCACCGCAGGTGCGCGCGCGCCGTCCGGTTGGGGTGGACCCATTTGGCGTCGAGGAGTGCGCCCACCGTCTGCAGGGGCCGCGTCAGACTCCGGTACGGCTTGCCGCCGATGAGGGCGCTGCCCGACGTCGGCCGGTCCAGCCCCAGGATCATGCGCATCGTCGTCGATTTCCCGGCGCCGTTGGGCCCGAGAAATCCGGTGACAATTCCCGGGCGGACCGTGAACGTCACATCGTCGACCGCGGTAGTGGACCCGAAGGTCTTCGTCAGTCCGGTCACTTCGATCATGGGCCCTACTCTGCCCGATCACGATCATCTGTGCAGCTGCCGCCCCGTGTCAGGGCTCGAGAGGTGACGATGCCTGTGCCCAGAATCGTTTCGGGATGCGGCCGGCATGTCGCGCGCGGAAGCCCGCCTCGACCGCGTGCCGCATCGCCGAAGCCATCAGCGCAGGGTCCTTCGCGCGTGTGACGGCGGTAGCGAGCAGCACCGCGTCGCAACCCAATTCCATCGCGAGCGCAGCGTCGGATGCGGTGCCGATACCGGCGTCGAGGATCACCGGCACCCCGGCGGCCTCGACGATCATCTCGATGTGATGCGGGTTCGCAATGCCCAGCCCCGTCCCGATGGGAGAGCCGAGCGGCATCACCGCGGCACAACCGATGTCCTCGAGACGACGGGCGAGCACGGGGTCGTCGGTGGTGTACGGCAGCACCACGAAGCCGTCGTCCACGAGTTGCTCTGCCGCCGCGACCAACTCGATCGCGTCGGGTAGCAGGGTGCGTTCGTCGGCGATGACTTCGAGCTTGACCCAGTCGGTTTCGAGTGCCTCGCGACCGAGTTGGGCGGTGAGCACCGCCTCGTTCGCGCCGCGGCAGCCGGCGGTGTTCGGCAGCAGCGCGATCCCCAGGCGGCGCACCAGATCGAGCACGCCGGTGCCCGATGTCGCGTCCACCCGTCGCATCGCGACCGTCGTCAGTTCGGTACCGGAGGCGACCAGCGACTCCTCGAGCGCCGACAGGCTCGAAGCCCCGCCGGTTCCGGTGATCAGACGCGACCCGAAGGAACGACCCGCGATGGTCAACGGCGGCAGGTCCGCCGGATCACCGGACGCACCCCCGTGGAACTCACCCACCCTGGACCGCCGTGAGGATCTCGATGCGGGCGCCTGCGGGGACCTGCTCGGCCCAGCGACTGCGCGGGAACACCACACCGTCGACAGCGACCGCGATGCCCTTCTCCGGCAACCCCATGTCCGCCAGAAGCTCCGCCATCGTCGGTGCGACCGCGAATTCCTTGTCCTCGCCGTTGACGGTGATACCGACGCCGACACTCTTCGTCATTGCGCACTCACTTCCGTGAATCGTCGAGGGGAAGCGGACTTCACCTCGGTCAAGGGATCTTCGGACAACTCTGCGAGCACCGCGTCGACGGTGAGCGGCGTGAGCAGCACACCGTTGCGGCCGTGCCCGGTCGCGGCGATCACCCGCTCCGACAACCGGCCGATCAAGGGCAGGTTGTCCGGCGTCATGGGACGCAGCCCCGCGCTCGCCTCGTGCAGTTCGTATTCGCCGATCGCGGGCAGCAGCGCCTCGGCGTCGGCGATCAGGTCCCGCACTCCCGCGACGGTCACCTGGGTGTCCGCCGCCTCGTACTGGGTGGCACCGACGACGAGACCGTCGCGTCGCGGCACGAGATAGGCGGGCCGGCCGTGGATGCTGCCCCGAATCGTGCGCTGCGGCAGAGGAGTCGCACCGGGACGCATCCGCAACCGCAGGATCTCGCCCTTGACGGGCCGCACCGGCAGTCCCGGCCACAGCCGCGACGACGCGGACCCGGCAGCGAGAATCACGCGGTCGTCAGCGAGATCGGTGAGGTCGGCGACCGGCGCCGCGGAGAACCGGACACCGGCGTCGGCGGCCGCACCGCGAAGCGCGACGACGAGAGCCCGGTTGTCCACGGACAGTTCCGCAGATGCCAGCAACCCGAGCCGGATGCGCGGTCCCAGCGACGGTTCGAGTTCGCGCACTTCGGCGCGGGAGAGCACCCGCATCTCGTGTCCCTGTGCCTGCACCCATTCGGCGACCGTGCGCAGGTCCGCGGCGTCTGCCGCGTCGAGAGCGACGGTCATGGAGGCCGTGGAGGTCACCAGGTCGGCGCCGGTCTCGTCGCGCAGGAGCGCGGCGAACCGCGACCATCGTTGAAGCGACGCGGCACCGAGTTCGAGGACGTCACCTTCGCCGGGCCACCCCTCCGACAGCGGAGCGAGCATGCCGCCGGCCACCCAGGACGCACCCGCGCCGGGATCGGGGTCGTGGACGGTGACGGTGTATCCCGAGCGGGCCGCGCGCCACGCGATCGACAGGCCGATCACGCCGCCACCCACGACTGCCACTGTTGTCATCGGTCCACCTCACTCCCTGCGCCGGCATGATCCGGTTCAGGTCATAACGGTCGGGGCCGGCAGGCCCCCTCTCAGCCCCGTGTACCTCGGGACTCCCGTGTCGTATCTCGTCTACCCGAGAGGTTACCGTCTTGACCGTGACCACCTACCGCGGCAACCATCCCGATCCTCGCGCCCGTCTCGCGACTGCCCGGCTGTATCTGTGCACCGACGCTCGTCGCGACACCGGCGACCTCGCCCGATTCATCGACGAGGCGCTGAGCGGCGGTGTCGACATCGTCCAGTTGCGTGACAAGGGTTCGGCGGGTGAGAAGAAGTTCGGGCGGCTCGAGGCTCGCGACGAACTCGCCGCCCTCTCGATCCTGGCCGACGCGTGCGCGCGGCACGGTGCGCTGCTCGCGGTCAACGACCGGGCAGACATCGCGCTCGCTGCCGGGGCCGACATTCTGCACCTCGGCCAGGGCGACCTGCCGGTCGAGCACGCGCGGAGCATCCTCGGCGACGACATCGTGATCGGTCGCTCGACGGGGACCCGTGGCCAGGCGTCGCTGGCCGACATGGAGGAAGGCGTCGACTACTTCGCGTCGGGTCCGGTGTGGGACACCCCGACCAAACCGGGACGTCCCGCTGCCGGCCTGACCGTGCTCCGGGAGGTCCACAACTCGCATCCCCGCAGGCCCTGGTTCGCGATCGGTGGCATCGACCTCGAACGTCTCCCGCAGGTGCTCGAGGCGGGCGCCACCCGGATCGCGGTCGTGCGGGCGATCACCGAGGCCCCCGATCCGCGCGCCGCCGCCGCCGCGTTGAAGGCCGCGCTGCCCGAGTAGCGACCTATCGGAGCCAGGCCAGCACGGCCGACGGGGGCAGTGCCACCGCGTCGTCCGGCAGCCTGTCTCGCAACCCGCGATCGGCGGTCACCACGACCGTCACCGAAGGATCGACCGCGGTCGCGGTGCTTGCCGCGAGGCGGGCCAGTTCGTCGTCGCCGCTGCCGTCCGCGGTGTGCACGGGGATGCGGGCGTCGTCCGTCGTCGCCGCGCGGGCAGCTCCTTCGAGGACCACCTCGACCCGCGGTACCCATCCGAACAGACCGTCCGGAAGCTCGACGGTGCGAGGGAGCGCCGCCGCGAGATCTGCCAGCAGAGCAGTGGTCGCGCCCGGACGATCCCGCCACCAGCCCGTCGGGCCGGTCGAACCGAGGACGTTGGCGGTGTCGAGGAACATCCGGACGGGCCGGGTGCGCAGCGCCGGCCAGGCTTCGGCGAAACCGGCGTGCAACGGCATCTCCTCGACCTGGTGTTCGGGCACCCACCGCAGTTCCGTGCTCTCCCCGTTGAGGGTGGTCGCGAGCGGCGCGGCGGCATCGGCGACCACCGTGGTGTAGGTCCAGCCGTCGGTCGTCCCGGAGGTGATACGCACGGCGCGGACGGCGAGTGCGGCCACCTCGATACCGGCTTCCTCGTGGGCTTCGCGGACCGCCGCGTCGACCGTGCTCTCGTGCGAGTCGCGGGCACCGCCGGGCAGCGCCCACGTTCCGCCCTGATGGCTCCAGGCCGCGCGGTGCTGGAGGAGAACCGCGGGTGTCCCGTCGGGGAGCGGCGCGCGCAGCAGCAATCCGGCGGCACCGTGCCGCCCCCACCGCTTGTCACCGTCGGGCCCGACGGCCCAGCCGTCCCCGTCACCGCGCATCGTGTCCGTCTCCCTGCTCCCGGCCGTCACGGAGGTGGTCGGGGCACCGAGATCCCGTGTCCGTGGTCGGCAACATTCTTTCGCGTACTGCTTATATGCTCCACAAACTGGCAACCTCGAGAAGGAGGGTTATGCGGTGGATATTCGCCTGACCCCCACTATCCTGCCGGTCGAGAGCCACGCCAAGCGTACCGAGGATCGGAAGAATCCGGTTGTGCGCGCGGCCCGGTGGCGGGGCATGCTCCGGACCACTCCCGTCCTCTTCGTGGTCCTCGCGGGTGTGCTCGCGTTCCTGCTCGTCGCGTCCTGTGTGGTGACAGTGCAGCTCGTGGATGCGCGTCAGGACACCCACGGCCGATTGCTCGCGACCATCGAGCCTCTCGCGAACGCCTCGCAGAATCTGTACAGCGCGCTGTCCGTCGCGGACGCCGCCGCCGTGACCGGCTTCATCTCGGGTGGGATCGAGCCGGCCGACGTCCGGGAACGCTATCTCTCAGCGGTCGCCGAGGCCTCCGACCATCTGGTGGTCGCAGCGACCGGTCTGACCGCGAACGATGCCGACAGCACCCGGAACCTCACCGAGATCGGGCGAATGCTGCCGGTCTACACCGGGCTGATCGAGACTGCGCGCACGAACTCCCGCATCGGCAATCCGGTCGGCTCCGCGTATCTCGCCGAGGCGTCGTACATGATGCAATCGGTGTTGCTTCCCGCGGCCCAGGAGCTTCAGACCGAAGGTGTCGCCGCGGTGGAGGCCACCCAGCGCGCGGCGGTCCGGCCCCCGTGGGTGGCGATCGGACTGTTGCTCGTGACCGTCGCCGCGCTCGTCGCGGTCCACGTTCTCGTCAGCCGCAAGACCCGCCGCACGTTCAACCCCGGGTTGCTCGTGGCCAGCGCGGGCGCCGGGTCGTTGCTCATCTGGTTGCTGGTCGCGGGGTTGGTGTCCTCCGGTGCGACGGCACGTGCGCTCGAACAGGGCGCCGAACCTCTCGCCGTCCTCACGGAGAGCCGGATCCTCGCCCAGCAGTCGCGCACCGCCGAAACGCTGCTGCTCGCCCAGCGCCACATCACCAGCGCGTACGACGGGACGTACGAGGAGAGGATCACCCGCCTCGGCGATCTTCTCGAGCGGTACGGCGGGCCCGGCACGAGCGACGCGGGGGCCGCGGCGGTGGACCGGGCCCAGGCCGCCCGCGAGGCGTGGATCAACTCGCATGCTCGAACGACGGACGCGCTCGAGCGCGGCGATTATGCGGCGGCGGTCGTCCTCGCGATCGGGCCGGGACCGGACGAATCGGCGGCACAGTTCACCGCGCTCGACGATGCCCTGTCGACCGCGATCGAGGAGTCCCGGGCCGAACTCCGCGACAACGAATCGCGTGCTTCGCGTACGTTGTCCGGGCTCGTGCCCGCGGCGGTGATCCTGGTGGTCGTCGCGCTCGCGGGCACAGGTATCGGTCTGTGGCGACGGATCAAGGAGTACCAATGATCGTCCGGCGCGCATCCGTACTCTGCGTTGCACTCTGCGCTGTCGCGGCAGTGCTGTCCGCATGTGCCACCCAGCCTCCCGCTGCGACATCCGTGGTCGAGACGAGCGAGAACACCTTTCCGCTTCCGGAGGGTGCCGAAATCGCCGACCCGTCTGCCGGATCACCGGCCTCCCCGTCCTGCGGTGACCCCACCGCGAGTCTGCGTCCGGACGGCGTCACCACCGGGCCGACCCTCGACGCGATCCGCGCGCGGGGACGCCTGATCGTCGGACTCGACGCCGGGAGCAACCTGCTCAGTTATCGCGACCCCGCGACGGGGGAGATCACCGGATTCGACGTCGACATCGCTCGCGAAATCGCCCGTGATCTCCTGGGCAACCCCGACCTCGTCGATTTCCGGATCCTCAGTTCCGCGGAACGTGAGGAGGCGCTGCAGAGTTCGACGGTCGACATCGTCGCGAAGACGATGAGCATCACGTGTGCGCGACGCGAACTGGTGGATTTCTCGACGACGTACCTGCGTGCAGACCAGCGAGTGCTGGTGGTGAGGAATTCCGGCATACGCGATGTCTCGGATCTCGTCGGGCGACGGGTGTGCATCGTCGACGGCACCACGTCGCTGGAACGGATGCGCAACGTGCAGCCCTCCGCCCCGATTCTGACGGTCCCGTCGTGGGCGGACTGCCTCGTCGTTCTGCAGCAGGGGCAGGTCGACGCCGTGAGCACCGACGACACGATCCTCGCGGGTTTCGCCGCCCAGGACCCGTACCTCGAAGTCGTCGGTGAATCGCTCGGCACGGAGTCGTACGGAATCGGCATCACCCGCGGTAACGACGATCTCGTCCGCTTCGTCAACGGCACGCTCGAGCGTATCCGCGCCGACGGCACGTGGACCGAGTTGTACGACAGGTACCTTTCGGTATTGGGGCCTGCGCCGGAGCCTCCGGCCCCCACGTACGTGGATTGAGGAAGTGATGTCCGGTAACCGCACGCCCGACGACGCCGAAGCCGCTGCGGCGAACGCGCCGGGCGACACGGCACCGGGCCAGGGCACGCAACGGGCCCCGCTGCCGGTCACCGGCCCGTCCGAGCGATCGGTCCCCTCGCAGCGGACGGCGAGCCGCCGCAGCCGGACGCGCGCCACCGGACGTCGCCGGATCGCAGGGCTCGTCGATGTCCCGGTCGCCGCCCCGCAGGATCCGATGCAAGCCGTTCTGCGCAATCCGCATGTCGCCGAGGGCAAACGGTTCTGCTGGAAGTGCGGGGAACCGGTGGGCCGCACCACCCCGTCCGGGCCGGCGCCGGCGACCGGCACGTGCCCGCACTGTGGATCGCCCTACTCGTTCACTCCGGCGCTGACACGCGGGGATCTCGTGGCGGGCCAGTACGAGATCCAGGGGTGCCTGGCCCACGGCGGACTCGGCTGGATCTATCTCGCCGTGGACCGCAACGTCAGCGATCGGTGGGTGGTGCTCAAAGGGTTGCTGCATTCGGGTGACGCCGAAGCGCAGGCGGTTGCCGTGGCCGAGCAGCACTTCCTCGCGGAAGTCAGCCACCCGAACATCGTCAGGATCTACAACTTCGTGGAGCACCCTCTCCCCGACGGCACACCCATGGGTTACATCGTCATGGAGTACGTCGGCGGGCACACGCTGCGCGAAGTACTCGACACGTACATCAAGCCGCAACGCATGCCGGTGGAGCAAGCTATCGCCTACATGCTGGAAGTCCTTCCGGCACTGCAGTATCTGCACGACATCGGTCTCGTCTACAACGATCTCAAACCCGAGAACATCATGGTGACCGACGAGAAAATCGAACTCATCGACCTCGGCGCGGTCGCAGGCATCGAGGACTACGGCTACCTGTACGGCACCCCGGGCTATCAGGCACCCGAAATAGTGCGGACCGGCCCGACCGTCGCGAGCGACATCTACACCGTGGGCCGGACACTCGCGGTGCTGACACTGGAGATGCCGTCGGAGAAGGGCCGCTACCTCGACGGACTACCTGCCCCGGCGAAGGCCCCGCTCCTCACCGAATGCGACTCCTTCCATCGTCTGCTGCTACGCGCGACGAACGAGGACCCCACGCAGCGTTTCTCGTCGGCCGACGAGGTCGCCGGCCAGTTGACGGGGGTGCTCCGCGAGATCCTGTCGCAGCAGACCCGCACCGAACATCCCGGTTTCTCCACGGTGTTCAGCCCGCAGCGCACCACTTTCGGTACCGACGAAGCCGTGGCCCGCACCGACGTACTCGCCGACGGCGTCGACCGGGTGGTGATGCTCTCTTCCCGCGATGTCACGGCCGCGCTGCCCGTCCCGCTGCTCGATCCCGCCGATCCGAGTGCCGCGCTGCTCACCGCCGCCGTGCACAGCGAACCTCAGCAGACGCTCGATTCGTTGCGGCACGCCCGCGACAACGGACTCGAGCGTGTCGCGGGGACCACGGATGTCGCCTTCTCCCGTGAGATCACCCTCGCCGAAGTGCGCGCGAATCTGGATCTGGGACGGGGAGAACAGGCCATCGAGATCCTCGCCCGGCTCGAACGGGACGTCGGCGCGGACTGGCGCATCGACTGGTACGCGGGCAATGCCGCGCTGCTGCAAGAGGATTACGAGACGGCATTCACGCGTTTCGACCGTGTTCTGCAAGCGCTTCCGGGCGAACTGGCGCCCAAACTCGCGTTGGCCGCCACCGCAGAACTCACCCTCGAACATTGGGAGAGCGACGATCCCGCGGCGTGGCGGGTCTTCTGCGAGAACTTCTACCGAACGGTGTGGCGCACCGACCACAGTGTGCTCAGCGCCGCGTTCGGCCTCGCGCGTCAGCTCGCACGGCGAGGGGAGATCGGTGACGCCGTCGACGTCCTCGACCAGGTCCCGCACACGTCACGACACCACAACGTCGCGAACATGACCGCAGCCCTGATCCTTCTGCGCGACGGCAAGATCGACGAGCTGACGGATGCCGACCTTCTCGACGCCGCTCACCGAGTGTCGTCGCTTCCCACGGACGAGGGCCGCGCCCTCCAGATGCGCGCTCTGGTTCTCGGGACCGCGCTCGAGTGGGTGCGCACCGGGCACTCCCCGCGGCGGGACCACGATCGCATCCTCGGCAGCCGCTTCACGGAGAACGGACTGCGCCGCGGTACCGAGGCCGCACTGCGGGAACTTGCCCGCAAGTGTCCCTCGCGCACCCACCGCTACACCCTGGTCGATCTCGCGAATGCCATCCGCCCCCGCAGTCTGATCTGATGCCTACCGCCGGCCGAAGGCGCGGGTGACCAGCCAGCCCTCCACCATCCCGGCGAGGAACACGGCGGTGACGAGCCCGTACTTGCGTGCGGGAGCGGGAAGCAGTGCCATCGCGTCGAACTCGCCGGCCGCGAGAGGAGCCGCCGCCGGAGCGGTGTGCACGCCGGCGGGAGTGCCGGGGACCGGGGCGGTTCCCGCCACGACAGGTGTCGCCTGGGGACCGCCCGCCAGCATGGCACCGAGGTTCACGGCGAACTGCTGCAGCACCTTGTTCGACACGGCCACGATCGCACCCTTACCGAAGGAGACGATCTTGCCGCTGATCACCAGGTCTGTCCGGAGCGTCAAGCGCGAACCCGCGCCCCTCGGCTCGATGGTGATCGCGACTTCGGCTTCGGCGTCCCCGTTGCCGTGCGAGTCGGCGCCCTTCGCCGCCAGCCTCAACGTCTTCGCATCGGGATCGATCTCGAGAAAGCGGATCGTGCCCGAGTACGACGCACTGATAGGCCCGACCTTGACCTTCACTCCCCCGAGAAAGGTGTCGCCGTCCTTGCCGGTGATCGCAGCGCCCGGCACACAGGTGGCGACTCTTTCGACATCGTCGTTGATCAACCGGAACACGTCGTCCGCGGAAGCGTCGATGTCGAGCGTATTGGTCAGTAACACAGCAGTTCTCCGTTTCGGGGGCAGGTATCAGGATTTCGGGCAGGCGGCGCACCGACGTTGCTCGGCGCACGAGTCGATTGCCTCCACGATGGTCTGATAGCCGGTGCAGCGGCAGTAGTTCGAGGCGACGACCTCGCGGATCTCGTCCTTGGTTGCGTCCGGGTTCTCGGCGAGATAACCCTCGGCGAGCATCAGGAATCCCGGAGTACAGAAACCGCACTGCAGACCGTGGTGATCGGCGAACGCCTGTTGCATATCGCTCAGCGTGCCGTCGGGGCTCAGCGACTCGACGGTGCGGATCTCCGTGTTCTCGACCTGCGCTGCGAAGGTGAGGCACGCCCGGGCGGGCTTGCCGTCGATGAGAACGGTGCAGGCTCCGCACACTCCGTGTTCGCAGCCCACGTGCGTACCCGTCAATCGCAGGTCGTGCCGCAACACGTCGACGAGGGTGCGGCGTGGTTCGGTGATCACCTCGTGCTCGACACCGTTGACGGTCAATTCGATCAATTGTTTGTGGCTCATGCGATTTCCTTCCGCAGGGCGCGTTGCACGGCTACCGGCGTGATCGGCGTGTTGTTCAACTCGACACCGGTTGCGCGCAGTCCGTCGTTGACGGCATTGAGCACGGCGGCGGGTGCGCCGATCGTGCCACCCTCACCGGCGCCCTTTGCACCGGATTCGGTGAACAGACAGGGAGTTTCGAGATGGTGGATCCCGATCTCGGGGATTTCACAGGCCGTCGGAACCTTGTAGTCGATGAAGCTTGCGCACAACGGGTTCCCGTTGTCGTCGTAGGAGACCTGCTCGAACAATGCTCCCGCGATGCCTTGGGCGATGCCACCGCGGCACTGTCCTTCGACGACCTTCGGGTTGATCGCAACGCCGCAATCCTCCGCGCAGAAGTACCTGAGGATCTCGACTTTCCCGGTGCCCTCGTGCAGTTCCACCACGACACCGTGCGTCGCGTTGGAGAACGTTCCGTCGTTGAACACGTCGAAGCTTGCCGTCGCGGACAAGCCCGGATCGATGCCCTTGGGCATCAGGTGTGGCTACCCGAGCCGCCGACCGCGATCTTCGCAGCCAACGACTTCAGCGCGATCGGCGTACTCGGGGTTCTGCGCGAACGTTCGCTGCGACCGGGGCGAGACATAGCGGTCGTGGGCTACAACGACATTCCCATCTGCAGCGAACTGACGATTCCGCTCACGACCGTACACAGCCCTCACCGGGAGATAGGTGCGCACGCGGCCGAGATGCTCCTCGCGGTCACTCACGGACTACCGGCGTCCTCGGTCGCGCTGACGCCCCGGCTCGTCGTGCGGCAATCCACGGTGCCCGTCTAGCGAACAGACACCGCGGATCACTACGCGAATTGTGCTGCAGCACGGGCGATTGCGAGCTCCTCGTTCGTCGGGATCACGAGCACTTCGACGGCCGAATCGTCGGCGGAGATCCGTCGCTCCCCACCGCCGGAGCTTTCGTTGCGTTCGGGATCGACGACGATACCGAGCCGTTCGAGGCCCGCGAGCGCGTCGCGCCGGACGTCGGCATTGTTCTCCCCCACCCCTGCGGTGAAGATGATCTGATCCGCTCCGCCCAACTCGAAGACGTACGCACCGATGTACTTCCGCAGTCGGTGCACATAGACGTCGTACGCGACCTTCGCGTCTTCGTCGCCTTCCTCGATGAGGCTCAGGAGGGCACGGAAGTCGTTGACGCCCGAGAGTCCGCGCAGACCGGACCTTCTGTTGAGCAGGTCGTCGATCGCGTCGACCTTCATCCCCGCGACACGATTGAGGTGCATGACCACGCCGGCGTCGATGTCGCCGGTCCGCGTGCCCATGACGAGTCCCTCGAGAGGGGTCAGTCCCATCGACGTGTCGATCGGACGACCTCTCTCGATTGCCGATGCGGAGGCTCCGTTACCGAGGTGCAGCACGACCTGGTTCAGATCTGCCTGGTCGCGACCTGCGAACGCCGCTGCGCGCTGTGAGACGAATTCGTGCGACGTTCCGTGGAAGCCGTATTTCCGGATGTCGTGCTCGCGAGCGATGTTCCGCTCGAGCGCGTACGTGGCGGCCGCTGCCGGCAGCGCATGGAAGAACGCGGTGTCGAAAACGGCGACATGGGGAATGTCGGACAACTCCTCCCGCGCGACCTCCATGCCGACGGCGTTCGCGGGATTGTGCAGGGGAGCGAGGATTGCCAGTTCGGCAACGGCCTTCACCACGTCGTCGTCGACGAGGACGGGCTCGTTGAACACGGTGCCGCCGTGGACGACCCGATGCCCGACCGCGACGATGCCTGCATCGTGCAGCGGGCGGCCGAGTTGTTCGAGCATCTCGAGCACGGTGCGCAAACCGGCCCTGTGGTCGGTGATCTCGCCGTTCACTTCTTCGGTTCCGGTGGTGTGGTGGAAGACGATCCGCCCCTCGGGCTCGCCGATGCGCTCGATGAGCCCGTACGCGACGGCTTCCCCGGTTTCGGGGTGGATGAGCCGGAACTTGATCGACGACGAACCCGAGTTGAGTACCAGGACGGTGCCTGCGGTCTCAGGGGTGGGGGTGCTCACGATTCGTCTCCCTGTGCCTGGATCGCGGTGATCGCGATCGTGTTGACGATGTCCTGGACCAGCGCGCCGCGCGACAGGTCGTTGACCGGCTTGTTCAGTCCCTGAAGTACCGGGCCGATCGCCACGGCGCCGGCACTGCGCTGCACCGCCTTGTACGTGTTGTTCCCGGTGTTGAGGTCGGGGAAGATGAACACCGTGGCGCGTCCGGCCACCTCGGAGTCCGGGAGTTTGGCGCTGGCGACCGTCGGTTCGATCGCGGCGTCGTACTGGATAGGTCCTTCCACCGCGAGGTCGGGACGGCGTTCCCGGACGAGCCTCGTGGCTTCTCGCACCTTGTCGACACCTGCGCCCGAACCGGATTCTCCGGTCGAATACGACAGCATTGCGATGCGCGGTTCGATCCCGAACTTCGCGGCCGTTGCGGACGACGAGATGGCGATGTCGGCGAGTTGATCGGCGGTGGGTAGCGGCACGACCGCGCAATCGCCGTACGCGAGGACCCGGTCGGACAGGCACATCAGGAAGATGCTCGAGACCGTCGAGACTCCGGGCTCGGTCTTGATGATCTCGAAGGACGGGCGGATGGTGTGCGCCGTGGTGTGCGCAGCGCCGGACACCATTCCGTCGGCCAGTCCGAGATGGACCATCATCGTTCCGAAATACGAGACGTCCCGCATGATCTCGGTTGCGCGGTCGAGAGTCATGCCCTTGTGTTCGCGGAGCCGGTGGTACTCCGCGGCGAAACGCTCACCGAGGTCGGAGGTGCGGGGGTCGACGATCTGGGCGCGGGAGAGATCGACTCCCAGTTGCGCTGCGCGTTGCCGGATCGCGGGCTCGTCACCGAGGATGGTCAGTTCCGCGATGTGCCGCTGAAGAACTCGTCCCGCGGCCCGAAGGATGCGGTCGTCTTCACCCTCGGGCAGCACGATGTGCCGGGGCGCGCTGCGAGCCCGGTCGATGAGTTGGTACTCGAACATCTGAGGGGTGGTCACCGACAACCGGGGCAGCCGCAAGCGCTCGAGCAGCGCGGCGGTGTCGACATGCTGTTCGACGAGGGCGAGCGCGGTGTCGATCTTCCGCTGCGCGCCGAGCGCCATGCGTCCGCGGGTGCGGTCCGCTGCGGAGGCGGTGTCGAACGTACCGAGATCGGTGGTGAGGATCGGCAGGTTCGAGCCGAGACCGGACAGGAGCTGTGCGATGGCGGGGTGCGGAAGCAGCCCGCCGTTCATGATGATGCCGGACAGCGTCGGAAAACCCTCTGCCGCATTGGCATTGACGAGAGTCAGGATGACGTCGGACCGGTCTGCCGGTGCGATGACCACGACACCCTCGGTGATGCGTTCGAGGATCCGCTCGGCGGTCATGCCCCCGACCATGATGCGCAGCGCTTCCCGCTGCAGCAGGTCGGGGTCGCCGCTGTAGAGCTTGCCGCCGATCGCCGTCTGCAGTTCTGCGACGGTCGGTGCGTTGAGAATCGGCACTTCCGGCAGGGTCCACACCGGTTCCTTCCGGCCGGACAGTGCGGCAGCGACCTCCTCGAGCGCGTCCGGGGGACACCGGTTCACGACGACAGCGCTCAGGTGCGCGTGATGGAACGCCAGTTCCGACGCGCACAGGTCGGCGAGATGGGCGATCTCCTCCGGAGTCCGGCGCGCACCACGCAGCACCAGCAGCACGGGCGCGTCGAGGTTGGCGGCGACGCGTGCGTTGTAGGCGAGTTCGCTCGGGTTGGCGATTTCGGTGAAGTCGCTACCGACGATCACCACGGCGTCGCACCGGTCGGCGACGCCGTGGTACTTGGTCACGATGTCGCTGAGCGCCGCCTCGGGGTCGGCGTGCACCTCGTCGTAGGTCACGCCGACGCAGTCGTCGTAGCCGAGATCCGCGGTGGTGCGCTCGAGCAGCAGTTCGAGGATGTGGTCGGTGTCGCTGTCGGATCGGGCGATGGGGCGGAAGACGCCGACACGGGCGGTGGAAGCGCACAGCGTCTGCAGCAACCCCAGGGCGACCGTCGACTTCCCGGTGTCACCTTCCGGGGCTGCGATGTAGATGCTCGACACGGAATCTCCAGCAGCACTCATGACTGCCACCCTAATGCGGGGTGCCCCGTCGAGGAGGACACCCCGCATCGATCACGTGGAGATCGTTCAGGCGAGCGCGCGCAGACGCGGCGCGAGATCCCGTTCGAACAACTCCAGAAACCGCCGCTGATCATGACCGGGCGCGTGGAACACCAAGTGATTCATTCCCGCATCCACGTACGACCGCACCAACTCCACGGCTTCATCCGGATCCGACGCCACGATCCACCGCTTCGCTACCTGCTCGATCGGCAAGGCGTCCGCCGCCGCCTCCATCTCGATCGGGTCGTCGATGCTGTGCTTCTGCTCCGCCGACAAGGACAACGGCGCCCAGAATCGGGTGTTCTCCAGCGCCTTGTCCGGATCGGTGTCGTACGAAATCTTGATCTCGATCATCTTGTCGATCCCGGCCACATCCCGACCGGCCTTCTCAGCACCCTCCGCGACCGCCGGCAACAACTTCTCGGTATACAACTCCATGCCCTTGCCCGACGTGCAGATGAACCCGTCTCCCGCACGCCCGGCATACCGCGCCACCACGGGACCGCCCGCCGCCACGTACACGGGAATCCCGCCTTCGGGCACGTCATAGATCGATGCCCCCTTCGTCGAGTAGAACTCCCCCTCGAAGTCCACCCGGTCTCCGACCCACAACTGCCGCATCAACGCCACCGACTCACGCAACCGCGCAAACCGCTCCTTGAATTCCGGCCACTCCCCCGAATACCCGGTCGCGATCTCGTTGAGCGCCTCCCCCGTTCCCACACCCAGGAACACGCGACCCGGATACAGACACCCCATCGTCGCGAACGCCTGCGCAATCACCGCCGGGTTGTACCGAAACGTCGGAGTCAGCACCGACGTTCCCAACTGCAACCGCTCCGTCCGCTCGCCCACCGCGGTCATCCACGCCAGCGAGAACGGGGCATGCCCACCGTTGTGCCGCCACGGCTGGAAATGATCCGACACCGTCGCCGAATCCATCCCGTGCGCCTCCGCGAGCACCCCGAGTTCGACCAGCTCACGCGGCCCGAACTGCTCCGCCGACGCCTTGTATCCCAACTTCAATTCCTGAGCCACCGATTCCTCCGACCGTCGTAGGGCAACTTCCCCGAGTATGCCCCTCCGGTCGAGACCGTTGGCATCCCCGAAACGTTCGGGACGGACAGGTCCGGAACAACGGGGTCAAGCGGCGCGCAGTCTCTGCAATCCCCATTCCTGCGCCAGCAGTTCGTACGACCGCAACCGGTCTTCGTGCCGGTGCGTCACGGATGTGACGACCAGTTCGTCCGCCTCGGTCACGCGCCGCAACGTCTCGAGGCGCTCGGCGACCACCGACGGGGAGCCGACGAACTGGGTGATCAGGCGATCGTCGACGACGGCGCGCTGCTCGTCGGTGAGGGGCGGTGTGGTCGAAGGATCGGGGTAGGGCACGGCGCCGTGGCCGCTGCGGATGCTGTGCGTCCAGTGCCCGTAGGTCGACGCCAGTTCGGACGCGGTCGCGTCGTCTTCGGCGACCACCGCATCCGCGGACACCACGACGTACGGTTCCGGCAGGGTCGCCGACGGCCGGAACGCAGCCCGGTACGCGTCGACCGCTTCGACCGTGGTCCCCGGGCTCACGTGATAGTTGGCGCCGAACGGCAACCCGAGACGCCCGGCCAGTTCTGCCGACGGTCCCGCGCTGGAACCGAAGATCCACACCTCGGTGTCGGCGCCCTCCCCGGGGCTCGCATGCAGGTCCGTCCCGTCCGGCGCGGTGAACGTGCCGTCGAGAAACGCCAGGATGTCTTGGACCTGCTCGTCGAAGTCCGGTGCCTGCGCTCCCGGTTGCTGCAGTACCCCGAAGCTCGCGGCCAGTCGCGACGACGACAGCAGTTTCGCCGCCGAGAAGGGCGGCGGGATGACGAGCCCGTCCCGGACCTCGAGCGAGCGTGTTCGGGGTTCGGGCGCTCCGGAGGCAACAGCGGCGAGTGCCTCGACGCGTCGCTGTCCCGACCTGCCGAGTCCGAGATCGATCCGTCCCGGGTACAGCGCGTCGAGGGTGCCGAACGCCTCGACGATCCCGATGGCGGTGTTGTGGCCGAGTTGCACTGCGGCGGCGCCCACCCGGATCGTTTCGGTGGCGGCGGCCAGGGCGCCGATCAGCACGGCCGGCGACGACGAGGCGACCGCGACGAAGTGATGCTCGGCGACCCAGTACCGGCGGTAACCCCATGCTTCGGCGTGACGTGCCAGATCGACGCTGTTGCGCAGCGCCTGCGGAACGGTCGACCCCTCACTGACCGGAGACAGGTCCAGGACCGACAGTGGCACCGGGTTCGATGCGCTCATGCCGTGGCCTTCCCGGTGCGCGGATTGCGTTCGCCTGCTTCGACCGCGAACGGCAGACGGTTCTCCGCCGGTGCGATCGGGCAGGTCGCCGCGTCGGTGAAGGCGCACGGCAGGTTGGCGGCACGGTTGAAATCCAATACGACGCCGGCGTTCCCCTTCCGTTCCACTCGGAGCGTCCGTGCAGCCGGATAGGTGGTGACGCCACTGGTGGCGTCGGTGAACAGGATCTGCAGCGGTCCTTCGGGATCACCGAACGCGACGAGTTCGTGTTCGGCACCGTTGTGCCGGAAACGGACGACACCTGCCGCCCGGTGGTGGTGTTCGAGTCCGTCGACGACAGCGCCGGTGGTGACGACACGTTCCTCGTCGAACGGGCTGAACCGTCCCGTCAGGAGCCACGCCGGATCCGGGTCGTATGCCGGGATGTGTGTGAACGATGCGAAGGCGGGAGCCTCGCGGTCGTGGATGCGGATTCCGAATCGCCCGGTACGAGCGATGACCTCGACATATCCGCGGTCGAACTCCACTTCGATGCCGGGGGCGCCTTCGGCAGGTTCGAACCGGGTGGTCACCCCGTCGAGTTCCCGGACGACGGCCGCGTCTGCGACGTACCAGCGTCCGGGGGCTTCCTCGAAGTCGGTCGGGGTCTCGTCGAGCCAGTGCAGAGCGGTCAGGCTCAGCCAGCCCAGTGGCCGGTGCAGCGTTTCGTTGCGCTCGATGTGCCATTGCTGCCAGTCGGTGACGAACCGGTCGAGTGTCGTGGTCACGATGCCCGGACTCCTTCGGTGACGGTGTGGGGGTCGGTCAGCCCGAGGTGGCCCCGCAACGTGGTGGTCTCGTAGTCGGCGCGGAAGCTGCCGCGCTCCTGGAGAAGTGGCACGACCCGGTCGACGAACTCGTCGAGCCCTCCGGGTGTCAGGTGGGGCACGAGGATGAACCCGTCGCTCGCGTCGGTCTGCACGTAGAGGTCGATCTCGTCGGCGACCTGCTGCGGCGTCCCCACGAACTGCTGCCGCGCGGTGGTCTCGATGACCAGTTCGCGGATGCTCAGATTCTCGGCGTCCGCCTTTGCCTTCCAGACTCGGGCGACCGCGAGCGGGTCCTTGACGTGCCGCACCCGGCCGCGCGTGATGGTGACGTTGTCCTCGGGTTCCACGTCGGGCAGCGGTCCGTCGGGATCGTAGGACGAGAGATCCTTACCCCAGATCTGTTCGAGGAACGCAAGTGCGGTCTGCGGCCCGACCTGCTGCAACCGGATCTGCCGAGCCCGTTCCTGCGCGTCCTCGGCCGAGTCGCCGACGACGAACGTGGCGGCGGGGAGGATCTTCAGGTCGTCGTGACTGCGACCGTACTTGGCGAGCCTGCTCTTGACGTCCGTGTAGAACGCGCGGCCTTCCTCGAGCGTGCCGTGTCGGCTGAAGATCGCGTCGGCGCGGGCTGCGCCGAATTCGCGGCCTTCGTCGGAGTCCCCGGCCTGCAGCAGCACGGGGTGCCCCTGGGGGCTGCGCGGTATCTCGAAGCGTCCGCTGATATCGAACTGTGTCGAATGGATGTCGAAGGGAGTGATCGTGTCGTCGGACGCGAAAATGCCGCTGTCGCGGTCGATCACGGGAGCGCTGCCGTTCCAGCTGTCCCACAGCCGGCGCACCGCCTCGACCACCTCGTGCGCCCGGACGTAGCGCTGCGAATGATCGAGATAGCCACCGCGGCGGAAGTTCTCGCCCGTGAAGGCATCGGAGGACGTCACGAGATTCCAGGCGGCACGACCATCGGAGAGGTGGTCGAGGGTCGCGAACTGCTTGGCCAGTTCGTACGGCTCGTTGAACGTGGTGTTGATGGTGCCGGCCAGGCCCAGGTGCGTGGTTGCGCCGGCGAGCGCTTCGAGCACGGTGAGAGTGTCGGGTCTGCCCACCACGTCGAGGTCGTGGATGCGGCCGCGGTGCTCGCGCAGGCGCAGTCCTTCGGCGAGGAAGAAGAAGTCGAACTTGCCGCGCTCGGCGGTGCGTGCAAGGTGCAGGAACGATGCGAAGTCGATCTGGCTCTTCGACGCCGGGTCGGCCCAGACGGTCGTGTTGTTGACACCCGGGAAGTGAGCTCCGAGGTGTATCTGTTTGCGAATCGTGTTGCGTGACACTGATGCAGCCCTTCAGTGAGCGGAAGCGAAGCGGTTGACGGGTCGGGCGAGACCGAGTCGGTCGCGCAGGGTGCCCGCGGCGGGTTCGACCGTGGGTCGCAGCACGGGCAGCGCGTCGCCGACGAGGTGGTGCACGGTCGACGCCAGCGCGAGGGGACGGAGAACGACGCCGTCCACTCCGTGCACCCGCCCGAGCAGGTCCACGAGCCCCGCCGGCGCTCCCCGGTGGAACACGGTGTCGGGGTGGTACGGCCGCCCTGCCCAGCCTTCGAGCTGAGCGAGGTCTGTCGCAGCGTCGTTCTCGTTCGCGGCGAGCAGCAGGTCGACGTCGAGGAGGATGTGGACGCGACGGCCGTTCGCAGCGCTGCGCACGCGTCCTGCGAGGTCTGCCGCAGCCTGCGGGTCGGCCGCCCGGATCCGCACGAGATCCGCTCGCGCCGTGGCGAAGCCCAACGAGTGGTCGCCGGTGACCGTGACAGCCACGAGCGGTTGTCCCTGCGGGGAGCGCGGCGTGATCGACGGCCCCTTGACGGAGAAGAATTCACCTTCGAAGTCGATGTAGTGCAGCTTGTCACGGTCGATGAACCGGCCGGTGTCGACATCGCGGATCTCCGCGTCGTCCTCCCAGCTGTCCCACAACCGGGCGGCGACCTCCGCCGCCTCGTGGGCTTCGGCCCACAACGACGCCTCGTCCTGGGCGTCCTTGCGCCCGAACAGTCGTGCCGGACCGGCGCCCTCCGTCACCGCGACCTCCCACCCGGCGCGGCCGAGGGTGGTGTGATCGACCGTCTGGATCGCCTTGGCCACGTGGAACGGTTCGGTATGGGTGACGGTCGCGGCCGGGATCAACCCGATGCGCGTGGTGACGGCGGACAACCGCGCGGCGATGCCCACCGCTTCGAGACGGCCGCGCACCGTGTTCTCGGCGGTGGTGACACCGAAGTCGTCGGGCAGGAAGGCGAAGTCGGCGCCTGCCCGGTCGGCGCTCCCGACGAGGTCGGTCCAATAACGCGCTGTGAACAGGTCTTCGGCACGCGAATCGTTGCGCCGCCAGGACGAAGGGTGGAGACCGGTGCCCGCGAATTCCACGCCGAGCAGCAACTCTGAACTATCGGACATGACTGACCTTCCCCGGGATGGCATCGAGCAGCATCCTGCTGTACTCGTGCTGTGGATTATCGAAAATGTCTGTGGTGGTGCCGGATTCGACGATAGAGCCGGAGCGCATCACCGCGACGGTGTCGCTGATGCGACGAACGACCGCCAGGTCGTGGGAGATGAAGAGGTAACCGACGCCGAGTTCGTCCTGCAAGTCGGTGAGCAGGTCGAGGATCTGAGCCTGTACCGACACGTCCAGCGCGGACACCGGTTCGTCGAGCACCACGAGTTCCGGACGCAATGCCAGAGCGCGTGCGATCGCGACGCGCTGACGTTGTCCGCCGGACAATTCGGAGGGTTTCCGGTCGAGGTGGGACGACGTGAGCGCCACCTGGTCGAGAAGTTGCGCCACCCTGGTGCGGCGTTCGGCCCTCGTCCCGATACCGAAAGCGTCGAGCGGTTCCGCAACGATCTCAGAGATCCGCAGTTTCGGGTCGAGCGACGCGTACGGGTTCTGGTGGACGATCTGCACACGGCGGCGCAATGCACGCAGGTCGCCGCCCCGTAAGCCGGTGATGTCGCGCCCGCCGAACAGCACGCTTCCCTCGGTTGCGGTTTCGAGCCGGATCGCGATCCGCGCGACCGTCGACTTTCCGGACCCGGACTCCCCCACCAGCGCCAGCGTCCGCCCGCGCTGCACCTCGAACGAGACGTCCCGCACCGCCCGCAGCGACGATTTCCGGTCGATCCGGAAGGTTTTCGACACGTGGGAGACGGACAGGATCGGTTCGGCGGCGTCCCGGGTGGCACGTCCGGACTCCCCCAGGCTGGGCGCTGCGGCGATCAGCGACCGCGTGTAGTCGTGCTGCGGGTTCTCGAGTACCTGGAGCGCCGGTCCGGTCTCCACGATCCGTCCGTCCTTCATCACGAGGATGCGATCCGCACGATCCGCGGCGACACCCAGGTCGTGGGTGATCAGCAGGACCGAGGTACCGGTTTCCGCGATCCGTTCTTCGAGGTGGTCGAGGATGCGGCGCTGCACCGTCACGTCGAGTGCACTGGTCGGCTCGTCGGCGACGACCAGGTCGGGCCGGCAGGCGAGTGCGATTCCGATGAGCACTCGCTGTCGTTGTCCCCCGGAGAGATCCTGCGGGTACTGCCGGGCTCGTAGCGCGGGGTTGTCGATTCCCGCCTCGTCGAGGATTCGCAGGGCTTCGATCTTCGCGGTGCGCCGATCGGCACGCCCGTGGATTCGGAGCACTTCGGCGATCTGGTCACCGACCCGGACGACGGGGTTCAGGGAGGTGGCCGGATCCTGTGGAACCAGTCCGATGCGTGCGCCGCGAAGCCGGTTCCACGCTCGTTCCGGAAGTGCGTCGAGTCGCTGCCCGTCGAACGTGACGGTTCCGGCGGTGACCCGCCCGCCACCCGGCAACAAGCCGAGGATCGCGTGCGCGGTCGTCGACTTCCCTGATCCCGATTCCCCCACGACAGCCACGACTTCGCCGCGGTCGACGGTGAAGTCGATTCCGTCGACTGCGGCGACGGTGTTGCGCCCCGAGCCGTACGCGACCTGCAAACCGGCGACTTCCAGGAGAGGAGAGTTGGTGCTCATCGGGTTCCCCGATTCTCGACGGCGTGGCCGATGCGGTGCGCGGCGAGCACGACGGCGACGATCACCAGCCCGGGCAGGGTGGTCATCCACCACGCCGTCGCCAGGTAGTTGCGTCCTTCGGCGATCAGCGATCCCCATTCGGGTGTGGGCGGTACCGCTCCGAAGCCGAGGAAGCTGAGCGACGACACCGCGAGCACGGCCATCCCGAATTCGACCGCGGCGAGGGCGAGGACCGGTGCGTAGGAATTGCGGAGCACATGCCGGCGCAGCACCGAATACCAGCGTGCACCGGAGGCGAACGCCGCTTCGACGTACAGTGCGCGCCGCACTCGCAGCACCTCCGAACGCATCACCCGCGCGAAGTTGGCGACGAGGCCGACACCCACGGCGATCGCCACGTTGATCGTCCCGAACCCGAGCGCGGTGACGAGTGCGAGCGAGAGCAGCAGCGCGGGAATCGACAGCAGCACATCGACGATGCGCATGAGTACGGCGTCGAGGACACCGCCCACCGCGCCGGAGAGGAGACCGATCGTCGAGCCCGTGACGAGTGCGATCCCGACGGCGAGCAGCGTTGCGGTGAGTGACAGGCCCGCGCCGTGCACGACCCGCGTGTAGACGTCGCGGCCGATGTTGTCGGTGCCGAACCAGTGGGTGGGGCTCGGGCCCTGCAGTTTCTCCGCGGGTACCCCCAGCAGCGGATCGCCGGAGGCGAACACCGAGGGGAAGAGAGCGAAACCCACCGCGAGCAGCAACACCGCCGCCGACACCGCGACCACCCAGTGCCGCCGCACCTGAACGGCCACCGCACGCCCCCGCGCCTTCCGGCGAACATGTGTTTCCGTGGACGCCGAGTGGCTTGCGTCCAGTTCGTCTCTGATCAGAGTGTCAGACAAGAGCTTTCACCTCCGGGTCGGCTTCCTGCCCTGCGGGTGCGGGTCGCGCGGCCACCGTGGTGCCCCGTCGCCCGCCGACGCCGACGATCCGTGGGTCGATCAGCGGATACAGCACGTCCACCACGAGATTGACGACGACGAACACGGCTGCGGAGAACACCACGATCCCCTGCACGACGGGGATGTCCTGTGCCATGACCGACATCTGTGTCAGCCGTCCGATACCGGCGCGAGAGAACACCGTCTCGACGACGACCGACCCCGCGAGCAACGAGCCGACGAGAACGCCGGCGATGGTGAACGCCGGAATGCTCGACAACCGCAGGGCGTGCCTCAACTGGACGCGCAGGCGGGACACACCTTTGGCGCGAGCCGCTTCGATGAAGGGCTGCCGCCAGGTCGAGGTGAGGCTCGCGGCGAGTACCTGCGCGATGACCGCGGAGGTCGGCAGTGCCAGCGTGATCGCGGGCAGAATCAGGTGCTCGATGCTCTGGTCCCCGAAAGCCGGAAGCAGCTTCAAGCGGAACGAGAAGACCTGGAGCAGGATCAGGCCGACCCAGAAGGTCGGGACCGCGACACCCAGCGGAGGCAGCGACAACAGGGCGCTGCGCAACCATCCGATGCGTGTGTAGGTCGCGAGCAGTGCGACCGTGGTCCCCACGGTCACCGCGACCACCAACGCTGTGGCCGCGAGCATCAACGTGCTGGGCAGTGCCGCACCGATCGCCTCGGTCCCCGGCTGGCCGGTCGAAATCGAGATGCCGAAGTCACCCCGGACCGCACTACTCAGCGCATTCCAATACTGGACCCACACCGGCTGATCGAGCCCGTATCTCGCCTGCAGTTGCGCGATCGCCGCCGCATCGACGGGCGTGCCGTTGTCTGCCGAGGCGACCATGCTCACCGGGTCGGACGGCAGCAAGTAGAGGACACCGAAGGAGACGGTGAACGCAGCCCACAACACGCCGATCGCCTGCAGCACGCGAAGTCCCAAATAGCGCAGCACGATCTACTCGCTCAGCCAGGCGTCGAAGAACTGCAGTCGCGCCGAGGCCTCGAATGCGAGATCCTGGACGGTCGGACCCACCCCGATCGCCTGCGACAGTTCGACGGTGGGGATCCACAAGCCGTTGTCGAGCACGAGTTGCTGGGCCTGACCGATCAACTCGCCGCGCGCTGCCGGATCGACAGTCGTCAGCTGGGCGACCAGCACGTCGTCGAGCTGCGGGATCGGTCCGCGCCGGTTGATGTTCCGGCCCTCGAGACCGAACGCCGTGCGCAGGATGTCCCCGTCGGCGCGAGTGCTGTTGTAGTACGACGACTCGTACTCGCCGGAATTCTGCCGCGCCGTCTGCTCGGGCATGGACTGCAGGTCGAGCTGGAGGTCCACACCCACGGCACGGAGCTGTTGCTGAACGAGTTCGAGAATGGCCTGGTTGCCGGCGAACACGGGGCTGAACAGCACCGGGAAGCTCAGCCGCTGTCCGTCCTTGACCCGGATTCCGTCGGCTCCGGGGATCCATCCGGCCTCGTCGAGAATCTTTTCCGCCTTGTCCGGATCGTAGGTGACCTCGGCGAGCGCGACGTAGCCGGGGGTCGCCGACGCCAATGTGCTCGTCGCCGGACGGAAGTCGGGTCCGAGGACGGTGTCGACGAGTTCCTGGCGGTCGAGCGCCGGGACGAGTGCGGCGCGGACGGCGGGGTCGGTCAGTACCCCGCGGCTGACGTTGGGCTGGAACCCGAACGGAATCCCAGGATTCGACGTGGTGAGGATTCGTCCCCCGGCACCCTCGATCTGTGGCGCGTCCTGTGGCAGCGCGTCCGAGACCGCGTCGAGCTGACCCGACGCGAGCGAACCCGTACGGACACCCGACTCGGGAACGATCGAGAATTCGATGCGGTCGAGATAGGCCTCGCCGTCGTGCGCGAACGCTTCCGATCCCCAGGAGTATCCGGTGCGTTTGACGAGTGTCGCGGACTTGTCCTGCTGGTAATCCTCGTACACGAACGGCCCGGTTCCGGAAAGGTCTCCGGCGCAACGCTCCTCGGCGGTCTTGGCGGTGTCGTTGTCGGAGAGCAGGCCGAGTTGCAACGTCGCGGTCGCTTGCAGGAACGGTGCATTGGGTGCGGAGAAGTTCACCTGTGCGGTGGCTTCGTCGACCGCGGTGGTACCGGTGTATCCGGCGAGGTAACCGACGGCACTCGGAGCCTTGACTCCTCCGATGGTGTTCACGATCGCATCGAAGTTGTTCTTGACCGAGGTCGCAGTGAGCGGCGTGCCGTCGCTGAACGTGACGCCGTCCTTCAGCCGGAACGTGAACTGGGTGGCGTCCTCGTTGACGTCCCAGCTCTCGGCGAGCCACGGCACGATCTCGCCGGTTTCGGGGTTCTGATCGGTGAGCGAGTCGACGACCTGACGCGCCACGTAGATGGTCTGATTGGTGCCGGCCTGGGCCGGATCCGCGCAGGTGGGCGCCTGTGACAGGCCGTACCGCAGTGTTCCGCCGGGCTGCGGGGTGCCACCACCGGGTGTGGCCGCCGACGAATCGGTCCCGCATGCGGTCAAGCCGCCGGCGAGTGCCGAAGCGGTGAGGGCGGCGACGACGACGCGGCGGGAAGCGGATATGGACGAAAGTGGCACCTGTGGCTCCATGACTCGGCACGGCACCGGTGGCCACGCGGGTGCGGGGCGGCCGGGTCCGTAGTAGATGTGCTGCGGGAGGATGCTTTACGACGCGGAGATCGCGCGACGGCGACAGAGTGCGCCGCTGCTGCGGCACAGGTCGACGTGCCGGCGCGACCAGGATCCCACCGAGTGCCGGTTCCTCATGATGTCCTCCATCGTTTCCGGCGGTAGCACCCTCACCTACGGGGCAGGGGGTTGCTGCGACGTCGTCGAGCCGGGTCTCTCGGTCGCTCTGGATGGTCCTGGCAGACGCTACGCATTTCGGAGCGGGTGGCACACGCTTACGCTCAGCGTGATCGAAACTCCCTAGCCCGCGACCAGCCGGCCCGGGATCGCCGCACGCAGGGCCGGGGCGACCTCGCTCTGGAACAGTTCGAGACTCGCGCGCTGCTCCGCGACGGTGAGCCCACCCCGGTCGGCGGTGACGTGCATGACCTCGTGTCCGAGTCGCTCGTGATAACGCAACACCTTGTCCACCACCTGCTGTGGGCTGCCGATGAGGGCGGAACTGCGCTCGGCGAAGTCCTCGACGGTGTCGAACACGATCGGATGGCCTGCCTCGTGGGCGAGGCGCAGCCGTTGTTCGAACAGCGGGCGGAACCGGTCGACCGCTTCCTGCGATGTCCGTGCCACATACAACCCGGCGGTGCCCGCGCCCACCCGCGCCGCAGCGGGATCGTGTCCGTACGCCGCCCAGCGCTCCCGGTAATAGTCGATCAGCTCGGCATAGGGCTCGATCGGGTTGGTCACGTTGGCCGAGAACACCGGGTCGCCGTACTTCGCCGCCAGGTCGACCGACTCACGGCTCGTTGCGCTGCCGTGCCAAATCGTCAGGCGTCGTTGGAACGGACGCGGCACGGTGACCGCATCGGTGAGCGACGGGCGGAAGCGTCCCTCCCATGTCGTGGTCTCGTTCTCCCACAACAGCCGGAAAAGTTCGTAGCCTTCGCGATTGCGATCCCATTGGTCGTCGGGGGTCACGTGGAACAGTTCTGCCTGTGCGGTGCCGTTGCCCTTGCCGATCATCAGGTTCAGGCGACCGCCGGACAGATTGTCGAGTGTCGAGTAGTCCTCGAACGCGCGCACCGGATCGAGCAGGCTCAGGGTGGTCACGCCGGTCCACAGTTCGAGCGTCGACGTGCGTGCGGCGATGTTGGCGAGCACGACCGGCGGCGACGACGACAGGAACGGGTGTTCGTGCCGCTCACCCACCGCGAAGCCTTCGAACCCGAGTTGTTCGGCCAGCACCGCCGTGTCCACCACCTCTCGCAGCCGTTCGGCGATGCCGAGTATTTCTCCGGTCACGGGGTCGGGTTGGTGGGTGATCAGGCTCAGCAACAGGAATCTCACGCGTACTCCGCCTTTCGGGTCAGGAACTTCTCGAACGGGTGAGGGCCGATCTCCTCGGCGGGTCGCGTCGCGTCGTACAGGGCGGTGTATCCCGCGGCGAGATAGAGACCGACGGCTTCGGGTTGGCGCCACCCCGTCGTGAGGTAGATCCGGGTGTAGCCACGCAGCGACGCTTCGTTTTCCAGTTCTGCGAGAACGACGCGCGCAAGTCCCCGTCGGCGATGTCGCCGGGAGGTCCAGATTCGTTTGAGTTCGGCGGTGTGCTCGTCGTATCGCCGGAACGCTCCGCCCGCGACCGGTTCCCCGTCTTCGACGACGACGAGCAACGCCCCGTGGGGTGGGGCGAACTCCTCACCCGGGTGCGTCGTCAGTGATTCGAGTTGCTCCTCGAGCGGACGTTCGTATCGGGTGCTGTATTCCACCGCCAATTCGGCGAGCAGGGGCGCGGCGAGAGGGTCGTCCTGCGCGACGGCGTGGATCTCGAGCGGGCGGGTATCGCTCATATGGCCACCGCACTGTCACGAATACCGAGGCGGAACGGGTCCTGGGTGGCGGCGGTTCCGTCGGTAAGTCCCGCCACCAGTTCTCCGATGGCGGGCGCGAACTTGAATCCGTGTCCGGAAAAACCTGCGGCGACGGTGACTTCGCCGATCCGGTCGACGACGAAGTTGCTGTCCGGCGTGGTGGTGTAGAGGCACGTGTCGGCGGCGACGCTGTCGGGGTCGACTCCCGGAAGCCACGTCGTCGCGTAGTCGACGAGTCGCCGGATACCGTCCGGATCGGGTTCGAAGGTGCGGGCGTCCGGATCCACTTCCGGTCCGGTGCCGTGTTCGCCGATCTTGATGCCGTCGTCGGATCCGAGACCGTAGATGCCCTCGGTTGTCAGGCGCGCGCCCGGATGATGCACGAAAGCGGGCCACTGCTCGTCGGTGCGGGGAGCGAAGTGGGCGGGTTGTTCCTGTGTGGTTCGCAAGCGGGGAAGATGAGGGACCGGTGCGATGCCACCCTCGGACAGGAGTCGGCGCGACCATGCGCCGGCAGCGATCACGACGTGCCCCGCCCGCACCACCTCGCTGTCGGTGATCACTTCGAAGCCCGAGGCGACGCGGCGCAGTGCACGCACCGCACTGCCGAACCGCACGTCGGCGCCCGCGAGTGCGGCAGCCTGCTGGAGTGCGACGACCGACCTGTCCGCATGCAATCTTCCGGCGCCGGGATGGTGCACCACCGACGTGTCGAAACGAATTCCCGGCCAGCGTTTCTCGGCCACGTCAGGCTCGAGGACTGCGACCTCGATACCGAGTGCATCGAGCACACGTGCACGAGCGAGGACCGCCTCGGGCAGTCCGTGGTCGACGGCGCCGGTGACGGTGAGCAACTCGCTCCCGGTCACGTCCTCGAGTTGCCTCCACAACGGCAGTGCCGACGCGGCGAGCGCCGTGTAGAACTGCCCGTCGTACGCCTGCCGGTAGATGCGCGAACTTCCGTGCGAGGCACCCCGCCGATGCCCCTGTTCGAACTGCTCGAACAACGCGACCGTGCGGCCGCGGGCCGCGAGACGCCAGGCGGCAGCCGAACCGATGACACCGCCACCGATCACCACCACGTCGACCCCCGTGTTCACCGGGCTCATGTTCTCTCCTTCGCGTCCGGAATCAGGAAGCAGTCTTGGGCAGACCCGGCGGGTTGATCCGCGAGTCGTCGATGGCTTCGCTGGTGATGCCCCAACGCTCGAGAACCTTTGCGTACGTTCCGTTCTCGATGATGTGGTCGAGTGCCTCGTTGATTGCCTGGATGAGCCCGTTGTCTATCTTCGTCAGCACCGCGATCTCGCCTTGCAACTCCGACCCCGCACCGGAGAACGTCCCCGCCACTTCGGTCTCGCCTGTCTGCAGGGCGTGGAACGCGGAGGTCGGGTTGGGGCCGACGTATGCGTCGATGCGGCCCGATCCGAGTGCCAGGTAGTAGTCCACGGCATTCTGGTAGTAGAGGATTTCGGCCGGCTCGAGTCCCGCGGCGATGTTCTGCTCGTTCCATTCGACGAGCAGTGCCTCCTGGTTGGTGCCGGAACCGACACCGACCGTCAGGGCGGCAATGTCTTTCGGACCACCGAAGGTGATGCCACTGTCCTTCTGCACCTCCACCGCGAGGCTGTCGAGCCGGTAGGTCGCGAAGTCGTACTTCTCCTTGCGCTCCTCGGTCACGGTGACGTTGGAGATGAACACGTCGGCCTCCCCCGAGTCGACGCGTACGAAGTTCTGCGCCCAGTCCGCAGCGGTCAACTCGACGTCGAGGTCGAGCACGTCCCCGATCAGATGGGCGAAGTCGGTCTCGGAACCGATGATTGTGGTGTCGTCGTCGGCGTAGAAGCGCAACGGCGGGGCGGTGCCGGCGGAACCGGTCACGACCAGGGTGCCGCGGTCACGGATCGCCTGCGGCACCTTCGCGGCGATCTCGTCGACCTTGTCGGTGGTGATGCGATTCTGCTCGGCGGTGAGGTTGTAGCCGGCAGTGCTCGCGGCGTCGGCCTGTTCGGGGCCCGCGCTGCAGGCGGCGGCGCCGAGCACGGCTGCGACGGTGACGGCGGAAGCAAGGAATCTGGCACGGTGGGTCGGGGCGAACATCGGTACCTTCCGGGGTTTCAGGCGAATTTGGTGAGATACGGAAAAAGGGTGCGGCCGGTCAGAGGACCTTGGACAGAAATGCCCGTGTGCGTTCGTGGCGCGGGTGATCCAGGATGTCCTCGGGTGGTCCCTGCTCGACGACCACGCCGCCGTCCATGAAGACGACGGTGTCGGCGATCTCGCGTGCGAAGCCGATCTCGTGGGTCACGACCACCAGGGTGGATCCGCCGTTCGCGAGGTCCCGGATGACTTCGAGTACCTCACCGACCAGTTCGGGGTCGAGTGCGGACGTGGGTTCGTCGAACAGGATGACGGCAGGCCGGAGCGCGAGGGCACGGGCGATCGCCACACGCTGTTGCTGACCGCCGGACAACTGTTTGGGGTACTCGTGGATCTTGTCGCCGACGCCGACCCGATCGAGCAGCCGGCGCGCTTCCGCGTCCACTTCCCCGCGGTCCCGGCGCTGCGCGGACAGTGGTGCCTCAACCACGTTTTCGAGCACGGTCAGGTGTGGGAAGAGATTGAAACTCTGGAACACGAATCCGATCCTGGACCGCTGGCGGAGGATGTCGCGGGGCCGTAGTTCGTGCAGTTTGTCGCCGCGACGCCGGTAGCCCATGAGCTCACCGTCGATGCGGACGGTGCCTCGGTCGACCTTCTCGAGGTGGTTGAGGGTGCGCAGCAACGTGGACTTGCCCGAGCCCGACGGGCCCAGGATCACGGTGACCTCGCCTCTGCGGACCTTCAGGTCCACCCCCCGCAGCACTTCGACCGACCCGAAGGACTTGTGGACTCCGCGCACGTCGACGGCGTACGGGACCTGCGTTTCCGCCGCGGTCATCGGGTCGCTCCCCTCGGTGCGCCGACGCCGTTGTCGCGGATCTCCCGATACTTCGCGGTGGTCTTCTGCCAAGGCGTGAGGGGTAGCGCGCGGGCCGAGCCCCGCGCGTAGTGGCGCTCGACGCAGTACTGCACGACCGACAGCAACGTCGTGAGGATGATGTACCAGACGGTCGCGACCATGAGCAGCGGCACGACCCGGCCGTTTCGCCCGTACACGACCTGGACCTGGTAGAACAACTCGGCGATCGCCATGGTGGAGACGATGGACGTGCCTTTGAACAGGCTGATGACCTCGTTGGCCGCATTGGGCAGGATCGAGCGCATCGCCTGTGGAAGCACGATTCTGAAGAACTGCCGGCCGCGCGGGATACCGAGTGCGTTCGCGGCTTCGATCTGACCGTGGTCCACCGAGATGATGCCGGCACGGATGATTTCGGCGGAGTAGGCGGCCTGGTGCAGCGCCAGGCCCAGTACTGCGGCCGTGAAACCGGAGATGACCCCGCCGACATCGAACGAGAAGAACCCCGGCCCGAAAGGCACTCCGACGGACAAGGTTCGGTACAGGTAGGCGATGTTGAACCAGAAGAGCAACTGGACGATCAACGGTATCGACCGGAATGCCCAGATGTAGGTCCACGAAACGACCTGCAGCACGGGATTGTTCGACAGTCGCCCCACCGCCAGGACTGCGCCGAGCGCGAACCCGAGGATCGTCCCCCACAACGTGAGTTCGATCGTCATCCACAGTGCGGCGAGCACGGACTGCGCGGTGAAGTACTGGGCGAAAGTGGGCCAGTCCCACCCCGGATTGGTCGCCAGGCCGTGCACGAACTGGGCAAGGACGATCAGCACCGCGGCGCTGGTCACCCAGCGCCACGGATGCCGCGTCGGTGCGACGGTGAGATCCGAGTCGTCGAGATGCTCGGCGACCGGCGCGGTCGCGCGGATCTCGGTCGGCGCACTCACGCCGGCCCACTGTGGGCAGGAGACATCATGTTCACTCAACTTTTGATCGGTCCGGGCGTACGCACCGGCGTCCGATACCGGGAGGGTTCCTGCGACGACTCGGCACCCGGTCTCCGGGAAGCTCGAACGGCACCGCTGTGACAGGAGGAATCGGACACACGTCGGTTGTGCTGAACTGTGGACCAGCGGATCGCATTGCGCACCTATTGGAATCGAAGTGATTTCAACCGTTCGCGGAACTTTCGAATCGGCGGTGAGGAAGGCGATGATGCTGCAACCATGGAGCGCGTGGGCAGCGTCGAACGAGTAACGACCAGCGAAGCCGGGCCGAGCCGCGAGCGTCTCGGTGCACCCTGGTGGGCGGTGGTGTCGGCCACGCTCGCTCCGGTTTCACTGACCGTGGGCTGGGTGGTCGCGGGTGCGGTGCAGCCTCCGGAGTACAGCGCCGTGCGGCAGAGCCTGAGCGCACTCGCCGGGCACGGTGGGGCCGAACGCTGGATCATGACGACCGCGCTTTTCGTGCTCGGCGCCTGCCATGTCGTCACGGCTCTCGGTCTGACATCTCTCCGTCCCTCCGCACGACTGGTCCTCGGTGGTGCGGGAGTCTCGGGTCTCGCACTCGCGGCGTTTCCGCAGCCGGCGGGCGGGTCCGCCGCGGAACATGTCGCGTTCGTCGTCATCGGCTCGGTCCTGATCGCGGCCTGGCCCGCGTTCGTCGGCTCGTCCGACCGCTCCGACTCCTTCGTTCTCGGCGTCCGGGGATCGATCGCCGCCACCACGGTATTCGTGGCGCTGACCGTGGCGTTCCTGATCTCCGCTCAGGGCGGGAAGTGGTTCGGGCTCATGGAGCGGATAGGGCTCACGCCCGAAACCCTCTGGCCCCTCGTTGTCGTTCTCGCCCTGCGGCGCAGTGCACGCCGGGCGGTGGGCGTGCCGTAGCGCCGCGCCGCCTCGATCCCGTGCCGGCCCCTCCGTAGACTCCGAGCAGTGACGCCGTTGGAGTTGTTTCTCGTCGCCCTCGCCGGGCTGGGCGCCGGCGCCATCAACTCACTCGTCGGCTCCGGAACCCTCATCACCTTCCCGACTCTCATCGCGTTCGGCGTCCCACCGGTCACCGCGACCATGTCGAACGCGATCGGTCTCGTCGCGGGTGGCGTGTCGGGAACATGGGGGTATCGGCGCGAGTTGCGCGGCCAGTGGCCGACGTTGCGGTGGCAGATTCCCGCCTCGATCTGCGGTGCGCTGATCGGGTCGTGGCTGCTGCTGCATCTGCCGGAGACGGTGTTCGAAACCGTCGTGCCGGTCCTGCTGATCCTGGCGCTCGTCCTCGTCGTACTGCAACCGCAGATCCAGAAGTGGGTGTTGCGGCGCACCGACGGGGGCTCGGACGGGCGGATCGGCCCGGTTCGGATGACTCTGCTGGTGGTGGGCACGTTCGCTGTCGGCATCTACGGCGGGTACTTCACCGCGGCGCAGGGGATTCTGCTGATGGGCCTGTTCGGTGCGCTGCTCACCGAACACATCCAGCGTCAGAACGCCACGAAGAATCTGCTCTCGCTGCTCGTCAACATCGTCGCGGCCAGCGCGTACATTCTCGTGGCGTTCGACCGGATCGACTGGACGGTGGCCGCATTGATCGCCGTGGGATCGCTGATCGGCGGGTACCTCGGGGCCCGGTTCGGCAGGCGCATGTCCCCCACGGTGTTGCGCGCGGTCATCGTGGTCGTCGGGCTCATCGGCCTGTACCGGTTGCTCGCCTGATCCCGGCGCCCTCATCGGACAGGCCGAGGCCGATCCGTCAGCGTCGGCCGGGTTACCGCAATGCCACCGGTATGCCCGCCACGACGAGCGTGACCGTCTCCGACACCGCCGCCACCGAGGCATTCAGGCGTCCCAGCGTGTCGCGGAACAGCCTGCCCGACGCGCTGGCCGGGACGACGCCGCTACCCACTTCGTTGCTCACCGCGACCACCGGCACCCGGCATCGCCGCCAGGCGTCGAGAAGGTCGGCGACGTCTGCATCGACTGCGCCCATGTCGCCGCCGTTCCACACGTCGTGCAGGTCCATGCGCGCGGTGAGCCAGGTACCGAGGCAATCGATCAGAAGCGGATCCGTTGCCGCGCGCAGGACGGCGCTGACATCCGAAGTTTCGACCGTGGACCACGATTCGGGCCGGCGCTCGCGATGCAGCGCGACCCGTTGCGCCCATTCGGCGTCGCCTACGCGGGTCCCGCCGGTCGCGACGTAGGTCACAGCACGGTACGACGAGAGCAGTTCTTCCGCGTGCTGTGACTTTCCGGAGCGCACGCCCCCGAGTACCAGCGTCCGGTGCGCCGGCGGTGTGCCGTCCCCGACGCGCACCACCTCGCCGTCGGTGCCCGGCCGGGCCCCGCACTCCCGCAGTCGCTCCCGCAGCCGGGCGATCGGCGGATTGTGGTGACCGAGGTGCACCGCGACCACGTCCGTCCTCTCCGCGGCGGCACCGCACTCGCGGAGCGCGGCCACGGTCCCGGCGAATTCGGGGAGTCCATGGTGTCCCGCACCGAGATCGGAACGGTCACCGAAGGTCTCCTCGAGGAACACCGCGTCGAAACGCGCGTCGCGCACCGCGTCGAACCAGTCGGCGGGAAGCGGACCGGTGTCGCATGCCCACAGGATCCGGGAACCGTCCGGACCGGTGACGTCGTAGAGCACCGCGTCGCCCTCACGGAACACCCGGTGCCGCGCAGGAAGAACACGCACCGCATAGTCACCGACGGTGAGAGTGTCGCCAGCCTGAACCGGTACGAAACGCACCGGATCGTCCGGACCGGCCCAGGGCCGGCATGCGTCGAGCGCATCCGCCGGGCCCACCACCTCGACGACGTGCCCCGCGTCCACCCACGAGCGGAACAACAGGGCTTGAGGTCCGAGGTGATCGGCGTGTGCGTGGGTGAGCAGGATGTGGCGTATACCGGCGAGCGTCCGGCCGAAACGTACCGCGGCTCGCGGGGCTTCGGGTCCGCAGTCGAGCATGAGGACATCGTCGATCAGCGCGGCGGTCTGTCCGCGAATCTCACCTTTCTGCGCGGCGTCCGTGCAGGACGCGCAGGTGCAGAACGGATTCGGCCAGCCGTCCGCAGCCCCCGTGCCGAGCAGCAGTACGTCCATCACCACTCCTTCCATGCGTCACGAAGCGGGAGCACCGCGGGGCCGGCGGGTCGGCCCAGAATCTCGACTCGCGCCCCGTAGACCTGCCCGATCCGGTCGACGGTGAGCACGTCGGCCGGCGCACCGTCGGCGACGACCCGGCCGCGGTCCAGGAGCACGAGCCTGTCGCCGTACTGCGCCGCCGACGTCAGATCGTGCATCGCGGCAATCACGGTCAGGTCGCTCTCGGTGCGCATCGAGTCCACGAGTTCGAGGACCTGCTGTTGATGACCGATGTCGAGCGCGCTGGTGGGTTCGTCGAGCAGCAGCACCCGAGGTTCCTGCGCCAACGCGCGAGCGAGCACCACCCGTTGCAGTTCACCCCCGGAGAGATCGGTGGCGAACCGCCGCCGGAACGCGCCGAGTTCGAGACGTTCGACGACCCGGTCCACGATCGCGAGGTCGCGTTCCGTTTCCGATCCGAACCGCGTGATGTGCGGCGTGCGGCCCAACCGGACGAGTTCGTCGACGGTGACGCCCTCGGGAACCACCGGTCGCTGCGGCATCAACGCGACCGCGCGAGCGGTCGTCCGTCGCGCGGCCCTGTCCGGAGTCACCGACGCGACCCGGACCTCTCCGGTGGACGGCACGAGTCCTGCGAGGACGTGCAGCAAGGTGGTCTTGCCCGACCCGTTGGGCCCGACGAGCGAGACCCACGCGCCGGACGGCACCACGAGGTCCACGTCGTGCAGAACTTGCACGCCGCCCCGCGCGGCGCCCACGCCCCGGCACGTCACGGCGGGGTCCGGGCCGGAACGATCGACAGGCATCAGGCACCTCGGCTTCGTCGCAGCACGAAAAGGAAGAACGGTGCACCGATCGCCGCGGTGACCACGCCGATGGGCAGTTCGGACGGCGACATCACGGTACGGGCGAGCACATCGGCAAGGACCAGGAACGTGGCGCCGACCAGGAGCGAGAGCGGCAGGAGCATGCGGTGCCCCGGCCCGACGAGCAGCCTGACCGCGTGCGGCACCACGATGCCGACGAAGCCGATCAGGCCGCTGGCCGACACCACGGCCGCCGTGCCCAGGGTCGCGACGCAGACGAGGAACAGGCGGACCCGAGCCGGGTTGATCCCCAGGCTCGCCGCCTCCACGTCGCCGACCGCCATCACGTCGAGGGTGCGGCGGTGCAGGGCGATGATCGCCACCGTGACCGCGACGTACGGGAGGACCACCACGACGTCGGACCAGCCGTCGGTGGACAACCGCCCGAGCATCCAGGAGTACACCTGACGGAGGGTGTCGTCGTGCAACTGCATGAAGAACGTCTGGATCGCATTCGCGAAGGCCGCCACGGCCACACCGGCGAGGATGATGACGACCTCGGAACGCACCCCACCCACCGAGCGGCCGAGCGCATACGTCGCGCCGACGGCGAGCAGACCACCGGCGAACGCCGCGACGGGTACCCCGGCAAAGCCCGCAGCACCACCCACGACGATCGCGAGTGTCGCGCCGAGTCCGGCCCCACTCGACACGCCGAGCAGATAGGGATCGGCCAGCGGATTCCGGAAGACGCCCTGGTAGGCCGCTCCCGCAACCGCGAGCATGGCCCCCACGAGTACGCCCAGCACGACGCGCGGCATGCGGATGTTCCACAGGATCGCCTGCTGGCGCGTCGAGAGTCCGGACTCGACGTCGACGAACGGCAACCGGTCCGCGATGTCGAGCAGCACCGCCCGTGGCGTGAGCCCGGCCGGGCCGACGAGGATGCTCACCAGCATCGCGGCGAGGAGGACGATCGCCGCGCCGCCCAGTACGAGGGCGCGGCGACGCGGCGTCGAGATCAAGACGCGGGCTGTGCCGCGGGGATGCCGGCGACGATCCCGGCCACTTCACGCATCAGGTCCACCACGCGCGGACCCCACCGGCTGGCGAGGTCCTCGTCGAGGACGTAGACGTGCCCGTCGCGGACCGCGGTGAGTTCGTTCCACCCCGCACGTTGCGCCACGTTCTCGGGGGTGACCCCGCAGCACTGCCCGTCGGCGAGGAACACGACGTCGGGGTTCTCTTCGACGATGAACTCGGCCGACAGTTGCGGATATCCGTTGTCGCCCGTCGCGATCGACGTGAGACCGAACATCGAGAAGATCTCGCCGATGTAGGTGTCGTCGGTGACGGAGTAGTACGTGTCGTCGAGTTCGTGGTAATAGCGCAGGGGCACTTGACGTTCGGGTAAAGCGGCGAGGATTTCGTCGACCTCGCCCCTCATCTGCGCGACCAGTTCGGCGGCGTCCCCGACATGTCCGGTCGCGGCACCGACCTGCTCGATCTGCGCGTACGTGTCGTCGAGGTTCTGTGCTGCCGGAAGGATCAGGGTCTCCACTCCGGCCTGTTCGAGTCCGGCGACGAGATCGGCGGTGTCGGCGTTGGCGACCACCAGGTCGGGTTCGTAGCCGAGGATCGCCTCGACGTTCGGGGTGTATCCGGACAGTTCGGTGACCGGTATGCCGGCCGGGTAGTCGGATTGGTCGTCGACGGCGATCACCTGGTCGCCGGCGCCGACGGCGTAGAGCATTTCGGTACTCACCGGGCTGAGCGACACGATGGCACGAGGAGTGCCGTCGGTGGGCGCGGCATCTGGGGTGTCGTCGCCGGCGCCGCACGCCGTGGCGAACAGAGCACATGCGGTGATCGCGGCAGCAAGCAACCGCGGGGAATCGAGGGGCACAGCCATCCTCCGTAGCTCGGAGGACGAAAACAGTACGGCTGCAACATCGGCAGTTGCGGCACGCAACCGTCCTTCGTCCGAGGATCAGTACGTGCCCGCGGCGCCGGCTGACCTGGCTTCCCCGGTCGATCGCCGGGGTTCACAGTTGCGGGGACAGCGCCGGTCTTGCACCGGCTTCACCGTAACGCTGCGGGTGCCCTGCCCGACTGGCAGAGCACCCGCAGCGTAACCCACATGCTTTTCGGCTCGGAAGAGAGCCGTCCGATCAGGAGAGTGCCTGCTCGAGGTCTTCGAGCAGATCCTCGGGGTCTTCGAGACCGACCGAGAGGCGCACGACGCCGTCGGTCAGGCCGATCGCGGCCCGTCCCTCCGGGCCCATGGCGCGATGGGTGGTGGTCGCCGGGTGGGTGATGAGCGACTTCGAGTCACCGAGGTTGTTCGAGATGTCGACGATGCGCAACTTGTTGAGCAACTCGAAGGCGCGCTTCTTGCCTTCGCCTTCGGGGGCGTCGAGTTCGAAGGTGAGGATGGTGCCGCCCCCGCTCATCTGCGAACGCGCGAGGTCGTGCTGCGGGTGCGATTCGAGGTACGGGTACTTGACCCAGCGGACCTTGTCCTGCGACTCGAGGAACTTCCCGATGCGCAGAGCAGAATCGACCGCGGTGCGCACCCGGATCGGCATCGTTTCGAGGCCCTTGAGCAGGGTCCACGCGTTGAAGGGGCTCAGCGCCGGACCGGTGTGGCGGATGAGTTGCTGCACGGGACCGTCGATGTAGTCCTTGGGCCCGAGGATCGCGCCGCCGAGGACCCTGCCCTGGCCGTCGATGTGCTTGGTGCCCGAGTACACGACGACATCCGCGCCGAGATCCATACTGCGCTGCAGAAGCGGCGTCGCAAAGACGTTGTCCAGCACTACCTTTGCGCCCGCGGCGTGAGCCATCTCGGAGACGGCACGCACATCGACGAGGGTCTGCATGGGGTTGGACGGGGTCTCGAAGAACACGGCGGTGGTGGGTACGGACAGCGCCTGTTCCCACTGGTCGAGGTCTTCACCGTCGACGAACACCGTCTCCACACCCCAGCGGGGCAGGATCTCGTTGCAGACGACGAAGCACGAGCCGAACAGGCTGCGCGCCGCGACGAGACGGTCGCCCTTTCCGAGCAGAGCCGCAAGCGCCGTGAACACGGCGGACATGCCCGATGCCGTCGCGTAGGCACCCTCGGCGCCGTCGAGCAACCGCAGGCGTTCTTCGAACATCTTCACGGTCGGGTTGCCGTACCGCGAGTACACGAAGTGATCGACTTCTCCGGTGAACGCCGCCTCGGCAGCCTCCGCCGATTCGTACACGAATCCGGAATTGAGGTACAGCGCCTCGGAGGTCTCCTCGAAACCGGAGCGCAAGGTCCCGCCGCGCACCGAGAGAGTGGCGGGGCGCACGCCGTCGGGAAGACGACGCTCGAAGGCGCCGCCCCTGGGGATGGAACTCACGATTGCCTCCACGGCAGGCCTACGGCCCGCCAACCCTCCGCACCGCGGTGCCCGTCGGCATCGAGCGCACCTTCGAACCCTTCGAGGATGTTGTAGGCAGGGGTCAGGCCCGCTGCGGTCGCCGCTTCTGCGGCACCGATCGAACGCTGGCCCGAGCGACACAGGAACATGACGGGACCGCCGGAGACTCCGGCTCTCGCCAGGTCGTCCACGAACGTTCGGTTCGGGGCACCGTCGGGGTAGCGAACCCATTCGACGAAGACGGTTCGGCGGCCGAGCGACGAGGTCTCGGGGACCCCGACGTACTTCCATTCGGCGTCGGTACGTACATCGACGAGCACGGCATCCGGGTTTTCCCGCAGCAGCTCCCAAGCTTCCTGCGGCGTTATATCACCTGCGTAGCTCACCAGGACATGTTTTCACAGGTCACGGCGTGGCGTACACGCGGGAGGGGATCAGAACGTGCAGACCCGCCAGACCGAGTCGACCCGGACGACCTGCCAGGTCTCGATCTGCGACGTCCCGTCGACGGTCGCCCGGACATCCACGGTCGCGCGGTCGCCGTCCACGGCGATGTCCTGGGTGGCCTGCAACTGCACGTTGCCTTCGACGTCCGAGAGCGGCGCTTCTTGCTCCGGCAACTCCTCACAGCGCAGGCGCGCAAGGATGTTCGTGTCGTTCTCGTTGTGCGCGCTGATGTAGTCGGCCACGGTGCGGTCGATGCGCTGGGCATCGCTCAGCTCGTCCTGCGCAGGCGAGAGCATCTGGGCACCCACGACCCCCACGATGAGAAGCACCACGATCAGCAGTGCGCCCATGAACGGCCAGGGCGTACCGCTCTCGGGTTCGTCCGCGGCGGGTTCGGGATCGGGTGTTCGACTCTGTGCCATATGCCCGATCGTATCCCCGACCCGATCGCAGCCGGTCACGACACATTTGCCGAATAAACCCTCTCGAGGTAGGAATTGTGACGTGGCCACCACTCAACTCGTTCGACGCCTCGCCGTCGACCTGTGCCGTACGAGTGCCCACATGTGTTGTCGCTGAAGCGATTCTCTCGACGGTTCTCTCATTTCACCCATACCGTCCTTCCCCGCGCCCTGCGCCCCGCCCCCTGAGGGCAGCCTTAACTTAAGCTGGGTATGTCCGTCCCCTCACCGAAGAGGTAGTTGATCCCCTGATGACCGATCAGACTCGTCCCCTTCGCGTCGCGATCGTCGGTGCCGGTCCCGCCGGTATCTACGCCGCCGATGCGCTCATGAAGTCCGACACCGCGCAGGATCCGGGAGTCAGCATCGACCTGTTCGAGCGGATGCCGGCACCGTTCGGTCTGATCCGCTACGGAGTCGCGCCGGATCACCCGCGCATCAAGGGCATCGTCACGGCGCTGCACAAGGTGCTCGACAAGCCGAACATCCGCCTTCTCGGCAACCTGGACTACGGCACCGACTTCACGCTCGACGACCTCAACCGCTTCTACGACGCGGTGATCTTCTCCACCGGCGCGAACGCCGACCGCGCGCTCGACATCCCCGGAATCGACCTCGACGGCAGCTACGGCGCCGCCGACTTCGTCTCCTGGTACGACGGGCATCCGGATGTGCCGCGCGAATGGCCGCTCGAGGCCGAGAAGGTCGCGGTGCTCGGTGTCGGCAACGTCGCACTCGACGTCGCACGTGTGCTCGCCAAGACCGGCGACGAACTGCTGCCCACCGAGATCCCGCCGAACGTCTACGAGGGCCTCAAGAACAACAAGGCCGTCGAGGTGCACGTCTTCGGGCGCCGCGGTCCGGCGCAGGCGAAGTTCACCCCGCTCGAACTGCGCGAACTCGACCACTCCCCGACCATCGAAGTCATCGTCGACCCCGAGGACATCGACTACGACCAGGGCTCCGAGCAGGCACGCCGTGCGTCCAAGCAGGTCGACATGGTCGCCAACACCCTCCAGGACTGGGCGATCCGCGACGCGGGCAATCGTCCCCACAAGCTGTTCCTGCACTTCTTCGAGTCGCCGCACGAGATTCTCGGCGAGGACGGCAAGGTCGTCGGCCTGCGCACCGAGCGCACCGAACTCGACGGCACGGGCAACGTCCGCGGTACCGGCCGGTACCGCGACTGGGACGTGCAGGCCGTGTACCGGGCGGTCGGCTACCTGTCGCAGAACATCGCCCAGCTGCCGTTCGACGAGCAGGCGGGCACCGTCCCCAACGAGGCCGGTCGCGTTCTCGAGGACGAGGGCGCCGAGGGTCCGCAGCGCTTCATGCCGCACACCTACGTCACCGGCTGGATCAAGCGCGGCCCCGTCGGCCTCATCGGCCACACGAAGGGTGACGCCAACGAGACGGTCGCGAACCTGCTCGAGGACCGCGCCGCGGGTCGTCTGAACACGCCCGAGGAGCCGTCCGAGGACGCGGTCGTGCAGTTCCTCGAGGGCAAGCAGTTGCCGTACACCACGTGGCAGGGCTGGTACCGCCTCGACGCCCACGAACGCAGCCTCGGCGAAGCCGAAGGCCGCGAGCGGGTCAAGGTCGTCGAACGCGAGGACATGTTCCGCGCGTCGGAGCCGCACAAGGCCTGATCGCCCGACCACTCCGCCCGGTGTGCGCACAGCGCCGCCGGGCGGAGCCGTGTCCACGGTCCGTACTGCGGTGATGCGCGACGATCCGGCGTGACGAACTCCCGCCGGCCGCCGAGATCGGTGGTGACCCTTCTCATAACCGGTCCGGCATCGGGAATCCCGGCCGCAGCGTCCCTGTTGCGCAACGAATGGATCTGTTCACACCTGTCACACTCGGCGACCTCGAACTCGGCAACCGCATCGTCATGGCTCCTCTGACCCGCCTCCGCGGCGGCCCGGACGGTATTCCCGGCGAACTGATCGCCGAGCACTATCGGCAGCGGGCGGGTGTCGGACTCATCATCGCGGAGGGCACGTACGTCAGCTTCGAGTCGCAGGCCTTCGTCGGGCAGCCCGGCATCGTCACCGACGAGCAGGCGGCGGGCTGGCGGCGGGTCGCCGACGCGGTGCACAGCCGCGGAGGCTGCATCGTGCTGCAGTTGATGCACGGCGGCCGGGTCACCCACCCGGACGTGAACGGCGGCCGGCGCGTCGTCGGTCCGAGCGCGATCGCCATCGACGGTGAGGTCCACACGACGAACGGCAAGCAGCCGTACCCTGTGCCGCACGCGCTGACGACCGACGAGGTGAAGGCCGCTGTCGGCGACATCGTCGCGGCGGCACGGCGGTCGATCGAGGCGGGACTCGACGGCGTCGAGGTCCACAGCGCCAACGGCTACCTGCTGCACGAGTTCCTGTCCCCCGCGTCGAACCGGCGCACCGACGAGTACGGAGGTTCGGTCGAGAACCGGATTCGTATCGTCGTCGAGGCTGTGACGGCAGTGGCGGAGGCCGTCGGCGCGGGCCGGGTCGGGCTGCGCATCTCCCCCGAGCACAACATCCAGGACGCCTACGAGACCGACCGCGACGACGTGGCTGCGGTCTACGGTGCCCTCGTCGACCGGTTGCGGCCCCTCGGCCTGGCATATCTGTCCGTGCTGCACAAGGAACCGACCGGGGAGTTCGTGCAGGAGTTGCGGCGACGCTTCGGCGGCAAGGTCATCGCCAACAGCGGCTTCGCGTCGCCGACCACCCGCGAGGAAGCCGTGCGCCTGATCGAGGACTCCCACGCCGACGCGGTCGCAGTGGGCCGGGCCGTGATCGCCAATCCCGATCTGGTCGAGCGCTGGCGCGGCGAGCACCCGGAGAACGCGCTCCGGCCGGAACTGTTCTACGGACCCGGCGCCGAGGGATACACGGATTACCCTCGCCTGCAAGAGGTCTGACATCTGACAGATCCGGCCGGACATTCGGTGCGTGGCCGGCGGAGCACGCCGTTCCTCACTGGGGCGCGCGTGCCTCCGCCACCACACCGAGTCCGACGAAGGACGCCGGTTCGGGCAGGTTCTCGTAACCGCCGCGGGTGAGCGCCTCCCACATCGGCCCTTCCATCTGCGCCACGTCCATCGCGAACAGTCCGCTCGGGCTCTCGATGAGCGGCACCTGTAGCTCGGCCTGGCGCACCTGCTGCGCTTCCTCCAACCCGAGATCGACGCCGTACTTCGCGACCGCCAGTTTCGCCGCGGACGCAGGGTCGGCGAGGTAGTCCTCCCAGCCCCGCATCGTCGCGCGCATGAAACGCACCATTCTGTCGCGGTTCGCGTCGAGGGTTGCGCGCTCGACGAACACGACGTCGGCGTATTGCGTCGAGCCGAGTTCGGAGAAGGTGACCACCTCGTACCCGTCGCCCTTCTTCAGGCCGTACTGCTGTTCGAGGGTGATCGGCTGGTTGGTGACGAAGCACGTGTAGCAGTCACCCTGGCCCTCGATCAGCGGGCTCGGGTCGAAACCGACCGGGGTGAAGTCGTACACCGGGTCGAGTCCGGCCCCGATGAGCACCGCGTCGAGCGTGGTCTGCATGCCTTCCTGCCCGAGGATGCGGGCAGTCGCAAGTTCCTGTGGAGTCCGAATCGGCTTGCCGGACAACGACAACAGACCCGCGGGTGACACCTGGAACTGGGCGCCGAGCGCCACGAAGTCGTTACCCTGACCGATCGCGGTGTACAGGTCGGGCGCGCCGGCCGCGATACCGATGTCTGCGGACCCCGCGGCGACGGCCTGCATCGGGGTGGGCGCGTTCGGGCCGCCTCCCTGGAATTCGACGGTGAGACCTTCCTCGGCGTAGTAACCCTTGTCGTCCGCGACGTAGTATCCGCCGAACTCGGTGTTGAGGATCCAGCCGAAAGCGACTCGCACAGTGTCGGAGTCGGCCGTGGAGTCCCCCGATCCACACGCGGCAAGGGTGCCCGCCGCAGCGAATCCGAGGGCGCCGACGGCGGTTCCACGCAGGAAGGTGCGCCGGCTCAGGCCGGGGCCTGTCGAAAGATGAGCAGACATCGAGGCTCCTGAATTCAGGTCGAAGTGAGGACGGGGTGATCGATCAGGTCAGCCGGGCGAGTGCCCGGTCGGCAACGGCACGCGCCGCGAAGAACAGACTGGTGGAGACCACCGTGGCGACCACGGCGACCCCCCACGCCTGCTGGTTCTGGCTGTAGGTGATGGAACTGGAGAACATCTTCCCGAGACCCCCTGCGCCCATGAGGTATTGACCGAGCAGCACCGCGAGTACCGCCGTCGGTGCGCTCACTCGCAGGGCGACGAGGAATCCAGGCAGGGCGTGCGGAAGCAGCAACCGCCTGAGCCGCACCGGTTTTGTCGCCCCCAGGACGGTGTAGACGTCGCCGAGCGACACCGGGGGCGTGGCCAATCGGGCGCCGACGAACACGAACGCCGGAAGGAAGCAGATGATCGCGGTGACGACGAAGACCGTGACCTGTCCGTACCCGAGGACGCGTGCGAGCACCGGGATCATCGCCACGACAGGCACCGAATTGAGCAGCAGCGCCATCGGCGTGAGCACCCCTGCGACGAGCCGGGACGACCACACCAGCACGGCGCACGTTCCTCCCGCGAGGAGGCCGGCGGCGAGTCCGCCCAGCGACAGCGCGAGTGTGGGAAGCAGTGCGGTGACATAGGCGTCCCGGTCCCGCAGGATCGAGGCGAAGACATCCTGCGGGTACGGCATCACGATCTGGTTGTAGTCGTTGACCGCGACCACGGCCCACCACACGACCAGCAGGACGGGCAGAATCCAGTACCGCGTCACGGCGGCCCGGACGGCACTCACGAAAACCTCCGGTGCACGGGAACGGCGAGTAATCGGACGATGCTGTAGGCGGTCAGAGACAGCACCACACATCCGATGGCGGCCGCCCACAGCAGCGGAATCTGATAGTTGTTCATCGCGCTGACCAGCAGCACTCCGAGTCCTTTGGGCGCGCCGAACCATTCGCCGAGAACAGCCCCGAGGACGGCGGCCGTCACGGCGAGTCCGGCGCCGTCGGTGACCAGCGGGGCCGTGTGCGGCAGTTGCAAGTATCGCAACCGTGACCATCGGGACGAGCCGAGCGCGCTGTGCACATCCGATTGCGCTGCGGGCGTCGACGCCAGTCCCGCGGACGTCGCGACGAAGATCGCGAATCCGGCGCCCATCGCCGCGACGACGGTCGCGGTGTGGACGCGCCCGACGGTGCTGACCAGGAGCGGCGCGATGGCGATGAGCGGTACCGCGTGCACGATCGTCGCGAGGCGGTCGAGTCCCGGAGCGGTCCACTTCGCCACCACGGTGACGCACGCGAGCGCCCCGCCCACGACCGCGCCCAGCGCGAATCCCGTGAGCGCCGACGTGGCGGTGGCTTCGAACGCGCGCACCAGTGTGGCTTGCACGGTGTCGCTGCCTGCCACATATGCGACGACATCGGTGAGCGGCGGCCAGTTCTTTCCGAACAGTTGCAACCGGCCGATGACCTCGAACAGCACGAGGAGCGCGACCCCGCCCGCGAGGTTCGACACGACGGCCGGGACGGCGACCGCTCGGGTGGGAACCGCGGTCACGTCGCGGATCCGTCGAGCAATCCGGTGAGCCGGTCGACAATCGCGTGGAAACGGGGGTCGCGGGTCACTTCCGCCGACCGGGGCCGGGGCAGATCGACCTGCTCGACGTGCCGTACCCGGCCTGGCCTGCCGGTGAGCACGACGATCCGGTCGGCGAGCAGAACCGCTTCGGCGACGTCGTGGGTCACCAGTACGGTCGTGGACCCGGCGTCGGCCCAGATGCGTGCGAGTTCGAAGTTCATCCGGCGGCGGGTCACCGCGTCGAGCGCCCCGAACGGTTCGTCGAGCAGCAGTACATCGGGTTCCAGAGCCAGCGCCCGGGCGATGGCCACACGTTGGCGCATACCCCCGGAAAGTTGTTTCGGTCGCGTTTTCTCGAAACCGCTGAGCCCGACGAGTTCGACGAGTTCGTCGACGCGAGCGGAGTCGACGGCCCGTCCGGCGACACGGAACGGCAGCGCGATGTTGTGCCACACGTCCGACCACGGCATCAGCGCGTGTTCCTGGAACGCGACACCGAGCCGTCGTGACGCCACGAGATCGGCCGGTCCCTTGCCTTCGATCAGAACCGTTCCCGCAGTGGGTTCTTCGAGACCGGCGAGCAGGCGCAGCACGGTGGACTTACCGCAACCGGACGGGCCGAGAAGCGCGACGAATTCGCCGCGTCCGACGATGAGATCGAATGCTTCGACGGCGGTCAGTTCGCCGCGTCGGCGCCCGAGCGGGTACGCCTTGGAGACAGCCTGTAACGCGATGGCCGGAGCAGGTTGCCAGGCGGCAACTTTCGCTGCATCCTCCGCGTACGACGTTCCGCGGTGCAGTGCGGCACTCATCGTCGGGGCTCAGCCGGCCAGCGCCGAGAGATCCGGTTCGACGATGTCGAGTTGCTGCGCCGGCACCGCCACCGCGTCGGTCGTCCATCCCCAGATCGAGTACAGCTCACGCGCCGGATCGGTGTAACCGTCCCGCCCGTGCAGCAACCGATAGTTGTCGACACAGATCATGTCGCCCGCGCCGGCACGGAACATCGGCCCGGTGTCGCGGACGTGCAACACGGTGTCGCTCCAGCGTGCGATCATCTCCGCGTCCTCCGGCCGGGGTGAACCGGGAACCGGCGCGAGATACGGGTGGTACCGGGCTTGGACGCGCCCGCTGGACACGGTGCGCACGATGGGTGAATACGTGCCCTGCGGGAAGTTCGGTTCCGAATGGTCGATGTCGACGGTCCGGCAGAACTCGGCGAGATCCGCTGTCGCGGAGTCGGCTGCCAGCAATTCGGACAGCTTCCACGCATCGATCAGGAAGGAGTCACCGCCGGATTCCGCGGGTCGCTTACACCAGAGGAACAGAAAGTCGGGGGCGAAGTCACCGAAAGCGAAGCCGTCGTTGTGCGCCGTCATCCGTTCACCCGGCATCCCGAACGACCGCTTCCGTCCGCGCCCGTCCACCGGTTGCGCATCGACGACGGCCGCTTCCCGCTCGTGATTGCGCATGCTCGCCTCGAACTGCCGTCCGAGGCGGAGCATCTTGTCCCCCATCACTTTCGACGCGAAGTCGAGGGCTTGCTCCTCGGTATGTACTCCTCCGACGACGGCAGCGCCGTCCGCCTCGATGGCGGCCCGCGCCTGTGCCGGTGTGTCGATCCGTTCGGGCACCACGCTGGCTTCTGTCAATCGTGACGAGAACATCCCACCTCCGGGTGGCAGCGACGTGACGGTCGGCGGGTTCGACGCTGAACCTGTTACCGCAACGACGGTAGGCCCCGGCACATTTCAACGGCGTAACCCACCGGATCGAGTGCGTAAACATCACGGGCTCTACCGGGTCACGAGGCCGCGCTGCTACCAGAACAGCACCGCGGCGAGCCATGCTCCCGCCGCGACGAGCGCCCCGAACAGTTCCACGAGGATCGACAACCCCGCAGCCTTGGTCGCTGCCACGGTGGACCGCCACGCCCCGGAGTGTGTGCGGTGCCGCTGCACCTCCGAGGCGTACACGCCCAGGAGGAAACCGAGTACGAGACCGATCACCGGGATCACGAAGAAGCCCACGATGCCGAGGAGACCGCCGATGACCAGCGAGCGGTTCGGCACCCCGGCCTGCTGCAGTCGCCGTCCCGGCCAGGTGTATTTGACGACGGCGGTGACCACGAGAGCCAGCGCAGAGATCGCGAATACCGTCCACGCGACCGCACCTCCGGTGACGAACGACCACACCGCGATCGCCGCGAAGATGAGCAGCGTGCCCGGCAGGATCGGCAGAACGATACCGAGCAGTCCGACGAGGATCACGAGGCCGACGAGGACCTCCGCACCTGCGCTCACGAAGCAGTGGGTCGTACGCGCGATGCGGCTTCGGTCGCGCGTGCACGCGCGGTCTCGATGTCCGGCGCGGTCGAAACCGCGACACCCATCCGGCGCCGCCGGAAAGATTCGGGCTTGCCGAACAGTCGCAGGTCCGTTTCCGGCACCCGCAGCGCGTCGGCCACACCGTCGAAGGCGATACCGGTGGCGTCGACCCCGCCGTAGATCACCGCTGACGCGCCGGGGGTGAGCAACGTGGTGTCGACCGGCAACCCGAGGATCGCGCGGGCGTGGAGTTCGAATTCGGAGAGGCGCTGGGTACGCAACGTGACCAGGCCGGTGTCGTGCGGGCGCGGGCTGACCTCGGAAAAGAAGACGGCGTCGCCCTTGACGAACAGTTCCACGCCGAAGACGCCACGACCCCCGAGTGCGGCCGTCACCGCCCCTGCGACCTCCCGAGCACGTGCGAGAGCGGCCTCGCTCATCGGCTGCGGCTGCCACGACTCGACGTAGTCGCCGTCACGCTGGAGATGCCCGATGGGGTCGCAGAAGTATGTTTCGACCTCGCCCGATTCACCGATCGCCCGAACGGTGAGCTGCGTGATCTCGTAGTCGAAATCGACGAAGCCCTCCACGATCACAGTGCCGTGGTTGATGCGGCCCCCGGCGAGCGCGTACTCCCACGCACCGGCGAGGTCGTCGGCGGAGCGCACCGTCGACTGGCCCTTGCCCGACGAGGACATCACGGGCTTGATCACGCACGGGAATCCGACCTGTTCGGCGGCTTCCCGGACTTCCTCGAGGGACTGGGCGAACCGGTACGGCGAGGTGGGCAGCCCGAGTTCTTCGGCCGCGAGGCGGCGGATGCCCTCGCGGTTCATGGTCAGCTGGGTCGCACGCGCGGTCGGGATGACCTCGGCGAGCCCGCGCTCTTCGACCACAGCCAGCGCGTCGGTGGCGATGGCCTCGATCTCCGGCACGACCAGATGCGGACGCTCGGCCTCGATGATCGCCAGGAGAGCCTCGGGATCACTCATGTCCACCGTGTGGGCACGGTGCGCGACCTGCTGGCCGGGCGCGTTCGAGTAGCGGTCGACGGCGATGACCTCGACGCCCAGTCGTTGCAGCGCGATGATCACCTCCTTGCCGAGTTCACCGGATCCGAGGAGCAGAACACGGGTGGCAGACGGAGACAGCGGAGTGCCGAGACGAGGTGGGACCATAGTGGGACTATATGTGGCATCGATCGCCATCCCTGGAGGAAAGCGATGTGCAGTGCAGTGCCTCACAGCAGCACCCGAAAGCCGGGGTCCGTCTCTCCCGCCGACTCGCGCGGAGACGTCAGATTCTTCACGCGAGCGGGTGTCGATCCGGCCGACGAAGTGGACTGGCAGCGACGCGACGCCCGCATCGTCCACCACGGCACCGGCAAGGTGGTGTTCGAGCAGACAGGCGTCGAGTTCCCTGCTTTCTGGTCCCAGAACGCCACCGACATCGTCACGCAGAAGTACTTCCGGGGACAGCTCGGCAGCGACCAGCGTGAACAATCGTTGCGCGATGTCGTGGCGCGGATCGTCGACACGATCACCGCGTGGGGCCACACCGACGGCCACCTCGACGACCCCGAGGCGTTCGCAGCCGAACTGACCTTCCTGCTGCTCCATCAGCGGGCGTCGTTCAACAGCCCGGTGTGGTTCAACATCGGCGTGCCCGACAAACCGCAGCAGGCCAGTGCGTGTTTCATCCTGTCGGTCGACGACAGCATCGATTCGATTCTCGAGTGGTACCGGCAGGAAGCGGTGATCTTCAAGGGCGGTTCCGGTGCGGGGGTCAACCTGTCGCACATCAGGTCGTCGGCCGAACCCCTGACCGGTGGGGGCATCGCGTCGGGACCGGTGAGCTTCATGCGCGGCGCCGATGCCTCCGCGGGCACCATCAGGTCGGGCGGCAAGACCAGGCGAGCAGCCAAGATGGTGATCCTCGACGTGGGTCATCCCGACATCGAGGAATTCGTCGACTGCAAGGCGATCGAGGAGCGCAAGGCGCGGGTGCTCGCCGAGGCCGGTTTCGACATGAGCCTCGACGGTGCCGACACCCATTCGGTCCAGTATCAGAACGCCAACAATTCCGTGCGGGTGACCGACGACTTCATGCGCGCGGTGGTGGACGATACCGAGTGGCCGCTGCGCGCCGTGGTCACGGGCGAAGTGGTGCACACCGTTCGGGCCCGGGATCTGTTGCAGCGCATCGCCGCCGCGACCTGGGAGTGCGCCGACCCCGGCATGCAGTACGACTCGACGATCAACGCCTGGCACACCGCGCCGGCGACCGGCCGGATCAATGCCTCGAATCCGTGCTCGGAGTACATGCACCTCGACGACTCGGCCTGCAACCTCGCGAGCCTGAATCTCCTGACCTTCCTGCGCGACGACGGCACCTTCGACGTCGCCGGATTCCGGCATGCCGTCGCGGTGATGCTCACCGCGCAGGAGATTCTCGTGGGCCGCGCCGACTACCCCACCGACAAGATCGGAGAGACGTCACGGCGGTTCCGTCAGCTCGGACTCGGTTATGCGAACCTCGGGGCGATGCTGATGGCGTCGGGCCTGCCGTACGACGGCGATTCGGGTCGTGCGTGGGGAGCGGCCGTCACCGCGTTGATGACGGGAGCCGCCTACGAGGTCTCCGCACAACTCGCGCAGCGCCTCGGACCGTTCGACGGGTTCGCCGAGAACCGCGAGCCGATGCTCGGGGTGCTCGCCAAGCACCGGGGCGCGCTCGACGACATCGACACCGACCTCGCGCCACCGGAAGTACTGTCCGCGGCCCGCGAGTCCTGGGACCGCGCGGTGGCCGACGGTGAAGCGCACGGTGTGCGCAACAGCCAGGTGTCGGTGCTGGCACCGACCGGCACGATCGGCTTGGCGATGGATTGCGACACCACCGGAATCGAACCCGATCTGGCACTGGTCAAGACGAAGAAACTCGTCGGCGGTGGATCCCTGTCCATCGTCAATCGCACTGTGCCACGGGCACTGTCGCGACTCGGATACGACCCGGCGAAGGTGGCCGACATCGTCGCGTATCTGGATCTACATCACACGATCGACGGTGCGCCGCACGTGCGTGACGAACACCGGCCCGTGTTCGCAACGTCCATGGGCGACAACGTGATCGCACCGCGCGGCCACGTGGGAATGATGGCCGCGGTGCAGCCATTCCTGTCGGGAGCGATCTCCAAGACCGTCAATCTTCCCGAATCCGCGACGGTCGAGGACATCTCCGACCTGTACGTCGACGCGTGGCGGCTCGGACTCAAAGCTCTTGCCGTGTATCGCGACAACTGCAAGCTGGGTCAGCCGTTGTCGGCGACGGCACGGTCGGGGGGACGGGTCGCGGACGCTGCGGTGCTGCCGGCACCCCGCCGGGAGCGGATGCCGCGCACGAGGACGTCACGCACCTTCGAGTTCCGGGTCGCCGATTGCAAGGGTTTCGTCACGGTCGGCGAGTACGGCGACGGCAGGCCCGGCGAGATGTTCCTGCGGGTCTCGAAACAGGGTTCGACCCTCGCCGGGATCATGGACGCGTTTTCGATGTCGGTCAGTTACGGCTTGCAGTACGGGGTTCCGCTGCGCACATTCGTGCGGGCGTTCACGAGTACCCGGTTCGAGCCGGCCGGGATCACCGACGATCCCGATCTGCGGATCGCCACCTCGATCCTCGACTACATCTTCCGGCGGCTCGCGGTGGACTACCTCGATTTCGACGAGCGCAGCGAGCTGGGCATCCTGACCAGCGAGGAACGCACCGTCCCGGACACTCCGACCCTCACGTCGTACACGGGCACGACCGCCGCGTCGACGACGGCTGAAACAACGACGGCTGCGACAACCACCACGGCCCCGACGACCGACGCAGACGCACCCGCGGCGCCGTCGGCGCCCGGTGGTCTCAGCGCTCCCTCTCCGGGAAATCCGGACGCGCCGTACTGCATGCAGTGCGGGGTGCGGATGCAACGCGCCGGATCGTGCCACGCCTGCCCGTCGTGCGGGAGCACGAGCGGGTGCAGCTGAGGGGTGCCCCATACTGGCGCCATGAATTTGGGGGTCGACGCCGAACTGACGTTGCTGGCGGCGGGACTGATTTTTCTTGCCGCGCTGGGGCTGGGGGTGTGGAAGTACCGGCAGATGGCGACCTCGGCGGATCACCTCGCGCATCCGTACGTCGATATCGCGCACCGCTCCGCACTGCTCTACGCGTTCGCGACCCTGCTCCTCGCGGTGTTCGTGGAACTCAGTGTGTGGCCCACGCCGGTGAACCTGGTTGCGGCCACCGTGGTCGTGGTGTTCTTCGTCGGCGCGATCGCCGGCTACGTGTGGCACGGCGCAGCACGCGACACCACCAACCAGTTCGCCCATCCGGTGCGCGGGACAGGAGCGGCGATGGCGGCGTTGATCGTCGGGGAGATCGTCGGCTTCGCGGTGTTGCTGTCCGGGTTCGTGTGGGGCACGTTCCTCGCCGCGTGACCTCCGCCGGTCCGGTCAGCCCTGACCGGCGCCGGATCGGGCTTGCATGAGGGAGAGCACGTTTCCGTGCGGATCACGGAACCATGCGACGCGGGAGCCGTCGGGTGCGGTCCACGCATCGTGCTCGTCCTGATCCATCCCGTTGTACCGAATGAAGTCGACGCCCTGGTCGCGGAGTCGTTCGACGGTCCCGTCGAGGTCGGGCACCCGCCACCCCAGCGCGGTGTAACCCGTCTCCCCTCTCGACTGCACCAGCGTGATCCTGACGCGCGCTCCGCCTCCCCCGTCGATCACCAGGACGAACGCATCGCGGTCGATCTTCGGGAACTGCAGAGTGTCGACGTAGAACATCTCCGAGACGTCGAGGTCCGTGCTCGGAACGAAGCTCACGAGTTGTCCTGTGATCATCATGGTTCCACTGTGCCCGCGACCGACCCGCAGGGCAGCCGATTCAGTGGATTCCGGCCCGGTTTTCGGTGCCCGGGAAGGATGTCGGCCGCGCGGCGTGACGCTAGGCTTCGATCATGAGTACCTCCGAGATCGCTACCGTCCTGGCCTGGCACGAGGCTGTCAACAGCAACGACATCGACACGCTCCTCGAGTTGTCGAGCGACGACATCGTGCTTCCCACCGACGACGACGACGCCGATCAGGGTCTCGACGAACTGCGGGAATGGGCGACGACGTCCGGGGTCACCCTCGAGCCCGGCCGCATGTTCGTCCACGAAGGCATCGTCGTGGTCGAAGAGCGCGCGACGTGGGCGAACACCCCGGGCACACCGATCGACGAGGCGTACGCCTTCCGTGTGGTCGACGACCAGGTCGTCATGGTGGTGCGGCACACCGATCTCGGCGAGGCTTTCGAGGCCACCGGATTGTCCGAGGCCGACCTGTACCAGGCGTGACCCGGGACACCGTGACCACGCTCATATTCCCGAGCGATCGCTAAGGTACTGTCCCGGTCGGAGAGTTCCTACGCATCGGAGTGAGGTTCGACGAGTGTCCGCTGAAGCTGTTGAGAAGAAGGGCCCGCTCGCGGATATTCGCGTCGTCGAGTTCAAGGGACTCGGTCCCGGACCGCACGCGGCGACCCTGCTCGCCGACCTCGGCGCGGACGTCGTCATCGTGCAGCGGCCCGGCGAGATCCCGCCCGCGGGCCACCGCGACCCGATCCAGCGCAACCGTCGCGTCGTCGAGGCGAACCTCAAGGACCCGGCGGACATCGAGAAGGTGCTCGCACTGCTCGAGCGCGCCGACGTGCTGATCGAGGGCTTCCGTCCGGGCGTCACAGAACGTCTCGGCCTCGGACCGGACGTGGTGCTCGAGCGCAATCCCCGGATCGTGTACGGCCGCATGACCGGCTGGGGACAGGACGGTCCTCTCGCCAACGCCGCCGGCCACGACATCAACTACATCTCGCTGACCGGTGTGCTCCACGCGATCGGCCGGGAGGGCGAGCGGCCCGTCCCGCCGCTCAACATGGTCGGTGACTTCGGCGGCGGTTCGATGTTCCTAGTCTTCGGCATTCTCGCGGCGCTGGTCGAACGTCAGACATCCGGTCGCGGCCAGGTCGTCGACACGGCGATGGTCGACGGTGCTCTCGCCCTGTCGCACATGATGTGGTCGTTCCGCGGCAACGGCCTGTGGTCCGACGAGCGCGGTGTGAACATGCTCGATACCGGTGCACACTTCTACGAGGTGTACGAGACCTCGGACGGCAAGTACATGGCCGTCGGTGCGATCGAACCGCAGTTCTACGCGCTCCTGCTGAAGGGTCTCGAACTCGATCCGGCCGATCTGCCGCACCAGCTCGACAAGGCCTCGTGGCCGGAGATGAAGAAGGTGTTCGCGGAGAAGTTCCTCAGCAGGACCCGCGACGAGTGGACCGAGGTGTTCCTCGGTACCGATGCGTGCGTGACGCCGGTCCTCACTTTCGCGGAGGCGCCGCAGAACGCGCATCTCGCCGCTCGGGGATCGCTGATCGAGGTCGACGGTGTCGTCCAGCACGCGCCCGCTCCGCGCTTCTCGCGTACGCCGTCGGGTGAGCCCGCAGCGCCGGCCGGTGAGGCGACCGATATCGACGCGCTCTGGGTCTGACTCTTTCAGAGCTCGACCGCTGCCCCGACGGATCTTCCGGCGGGGCAGCGGCTTTCGTGGTCTCTCAGACGACGATCCTGGTCTCGTCTATGGGCGATCCCGCGGTGACGGCGCTGTAGGCCGCGGCGACCGAGGCGATTCCACGCCGCAGGGTGTCCGGTTCCTGGGTGTAGGGCAGTCGCACGAATCGTTCGAACGCACCCTGCACTCCGAATCGGGGACCGGCGGCCAGCAGCACCCCGTGACCTGGTCCGGTCGCGGCGAGGGCCGTCGACACCGGTTCGGGCATCCGCGCCCACAACGACATGCCGCCCTGCCCGAGCGTGTACTGCCACGCCGGTAGCCGGTCCGCGAGCGCGTCGACGAGTGCGGCGCGGCGCTCCCGCAACACGTGGCGGCGGGCATCGAGCAGATCCTCGACATCCGACAGCAGGTGCGCGGCGGCAAGTTGTTCCATGACCGGCGTGCCGAGGTCCACTGCCATACGCGCTCCGGTGAGACGCACGATCAGGTCCCGGTCGGCACGGATCCACCCCACTCGCAGCCCACCCCACAACGACTTGCCGGTCGACCCGACGGTGACGACCTGCCCTCCGAACGAGGTCGCGGCGACGGGCGGCGGTGGCGGGGAGTCCAGCCACAGGTCCACCATCGTCTCGTCCACGACGAGCGTCACCCGGGCTTCACGCATGATGCGGGTCAGTTCTGCCCGCCCGTCCGCGTCGAGACACAGCCCGGTCGGATTGTGGAAGTCCGGCACCAGGAACGCGGTGCGCGCGCCGGTCTGGCGGGCGGCACCGGCGAGTCCGTCGAGATCCCAGCCGCCGGCGGGTCCGTCTTCCGGTCGCACCGGGACCGGCACCGGACGGGTGCCGTGACGACGGATCGCTTCGAGCGCATTCGGATAGGTGGGGTGGTCGACGATCACCCGGTCGCCGGGATCGGTGAGCACGCCGAGCAGTAATCGCATCGCGTGCTGCGCACCGGAAGTCACCATGATCTGATCGGGCGTGGTGGGCAGCCCACGATCCCGGTACCGGCGTGCGATCACGTCGCGGAGCGCCATGACGCCCACGGGTTCCATGCCGTGGGAGCCCAGATACGCGGACATCGATCCCAGTGCCGCGCTGTACGCCGCTTCGATGGCTGCCGCCGGGGCCGCGAGCGACGCGTTTCGGAGGTCGATCGCCTCACCGAGAACCGGCGCCGACGCCGACGCCGACGCCGGGACCGTGGTTCGTTCGGCAGGCATCGCCACCGTGCTGCGTGCTCCCTGCCGACTGCGGAGGTACCCCGCCTCGCGGAGCGCGGTGTACGCGGCGGTGACAGTGGTGCGGCTCAGCGACAGGGCCGACGCAAGTTCGCGTTCGCTGGGCAGCGCCACCCCGAGTGGTACCCGACCGTCGTGCACGAGCAGGCGGATGCCGTCGGCGAGCGCACGGTATGCCGGCCTGCGGTCCCCGGCGTCCTGCCAGTTGCCCAGATCCCGGACAAGCGAACCGGCCCCTATCGCACGCGTGATCACCGGTCCAGTATCGCCGAAAGTGGACCGATCGAGGCAGGCCAGTCAGTGAGGCAGGCCCGCAGGGGCGAACCTCAGCACTGCGCGTGGAATGAGAATACCCACCCTCGTTCGTTGACACGGTTGACGCAGAAGAGGACGCTGGGGTTGACACGGTTGACGACCAGGAGGCTTTCGCATGGTTACCCTCGCCGAGCAACAACGTGAGCTCATGGACGAGCTCACCCGCCGCGTCCAGGACACCTTCGACCGCGCACGCGAAGCCCACGTCTCCCCCGCTGCCTTTGCAGACGTCAAGTCGATCGCTCGCGCGATGACTGCAGCACTCCCCCACGTCTACGACCAGCTCATCGGCCCGTTCTACGACACCGCGGGGCTGACACAGTGGTGGGGTGTGAGCCGCCAAGCCGTCAACAAGGCTGTAGCCACGGGCAGTGTGATCGCCTGCCAACTCGACGGCGGCGGGTGGGTCTACCCCACCTGGCAGTTCACCGACACAGGAACGGTGCATCCACACCTGCTCACTCTGTGGAGGACCCTGCGCGACGCTGCCGACCCGTGGACCTGCGCAGTCTGGCTTCGCAGCCCTCAGCCTGAGCTCGATGACCGCACTGCAGCCGACTGGATCGTGGACGGTCATCCCCTGGACGCGGCACTGGATCTGGCCCGCGCCGACGCGCAGCGGTGGGCCGCGTGAGCAGCCGTGACACTGTCGCTCTGGGGCCGCCGACCCGGCCGCTGCGCAACTTCCCCGCCTGCGAACTCACCGCGGCGCAGCCGCTGCACCGCGGGCATCGCGCCGGGAACGGCCCTTGGTGGTTCTCCTCCGACGGCGGCGGCCGCTTCGATCTGACCCCGCCACGCGGTACCTGCTATCTCGCGTACGACGAGCTCACAGCGATCCGGGAGACCGTCGGCCAGGCGCTGGCGGCAACCGGGATCATCAGCGACGAATTCGCCGCCGAACGCCAGCTCTCCACCCTGACCGTGCCACGCAACCATCGGCTCGCCGACACCTGCGCGGACACGGCAGCGGACTTCGGTTTGACCAGGGAACTTGTCACCATGACCCCATACGCGGTGCCTCAGGAGTGGGCGGCGAAGTTTGACGCCACCACCTTCGCCGGGCTGCAGTATCAAACCCGGTTCACCACCGGGCCGAACCCCAACGCGGTCAGCCTGTTCGGGAACGCGGGAGAGGCCGACTGGCCGACCGATCCGAGTCCCGAGCCGTTCGTGGCCGCTGCACGACGGTGCGACTTCACGGTTGCCAGCCCGCCGCGGTCGGTGCGCATTGTCGCGCCACCGACGACCTGATCCGGTTCCGCACCACATGGTGGCCGCTGCACACCGACGCTTGCGAGCCGCACGTCCGCCGAGGACCGTCAAGGCTCAGCCGCGCAACCGGCTTCAGTTGCGGCCCGACCTATGTCAGCGAATGACGTCGCGGCGCACGATCGTCTCGTCGCGGCCGGGACCGACACCGATGCACGAGATGAACGCTCCGGAAAGCTCTTCGAGACGCAGCACGTAATCCTGCGCGTTCTTCGGAAGCTCCTCGAAGGTGCGGGCGTGGGAGATGTCCTCCCACCAGCCCGGCATCTCTTCGTAGATCGGCTTGGCGTGGTGCACGTCGGTCTGCGTCATCGGCATCTCGTCGACACGGACCCCGTCGACGTCGTATCCGACGCAGATCGGCACGGTGTCGAGACCGGACAGCACGTCGAGCTTGGTGAGGAAGTAGTCGGTGATGCCGTTGACCCGGGTGGCGTACCGGGCGATCACGGCGTCGAACCAGCCGGTGCGGCGCGCGCGACCGGTGGTGACACCGACCTCGCCGCCCTTCTTCGCCAGGTATTCGCCGTAGTTGTCGAACAGTTCGGTCGGGAACGGACCCGATCCGACGCGCGTCGTGTACGCCTTGAGGATTCCGAGGACGGTCGTGATCTTCGTCGGGCCGATGCCCGATCCGACAGCCGCGCCGCCGGCGGTCGGGTTGGACGACGTGACGTACGGGTAGGTGCCATGGTCGACGTCGAGCAACGTGCCCTGCGACCCCTCGAGGAGGACGGTCTCGCCGCGATCGAGCGCGTTGTTCAACTCGAGGCGGGTGTCGGTGATGCGGTGCTTGAATCCCTCGGCCTGGGTGAGGACTTCCTCGACGACCTGCTCGGGATCGAGCGCCTTGCGGTTGTAGATCTTGACAAGCACCTGGTTCTTGAACTCGAGCGCCGCCTCCACCTTCTGGGTGAAGATCTTCTCGTCGAGAACGTCGGCGACGCGGACACCCACACGAGCGAGTTTGTCCTGGTAGCACGGCCCGATTCCACGGCCGGTGGTGCCGATCTTGCTCTTGCCGAGGAAGCGTTCGGTGACCTTGTCGATGGCCACGTGGTACGGCATGATCAGGTGCGCGTCGGCCGAGAGCAGCAGACGGGACGTATCCACATCGCGCTCTTCGAGACCGGCGAGCTCAGTGAGGAGCACACCCGGGTCGACGACGACACCGTTACCGATGACGTTGGTGACACCCGGCGTCAGGATGCCCGACGGAATCAGATGCAGGGCGAACTTGTCGCCGTTGGGGAGCACGACCGTGTGCCCGGCGTTGTTTCCGCCCTGGTAACGCACCACCCATTGCAGACGTCCGCCGAACAGGTCCGTAGCTTTGCCCTTACCCTCGTCGCCCCACTGGGCTCCGATCAGGACGATTGCCGGCATGTCGCGCTCTCCTCAGGCAGGTGGTACGTGCGGGCGGTCTCGCCCTGCAGGGTCCTGCCCTCGAACCGGACAGCAGCCGGGACCACAGTGTAGTCCACTTCCCTCGCGCCGACGGGCCCGGCACCGTTCTCGCCGGAACCGGACACGAACCGGAGGGGCGCGCGGTGGCCCGGCTGGTCCACCCTCACCGGCCCCCTTCCGTTTAGAGTGGAGCCGAGCCGAGACCGCACGAACCCGACATCCGCGAGGAGATCTGTTGACCCCGGTAGTGTTCAGATGTGGCGAGGTACCCCTGCCACTGACTCTCACCCCGGAGACGACACTGTCTGCTCCCGCCCTTCCGGAAAAGGACGACTTCGAGGACGTCCTGGCCCAGGTCGATTCGGTGGAGAATCCCCGGCTCATCGTCGTCGGCAACGATGCTGCCTTCGCCGCGACACTCACCCGGCTGATGCGGCTCGACCGCCTCGACATCGAACTCGCCTACGTGCCGGAATCGCGCACCCCGGCCACCGAGGCCTACGGACTGCGCAGCGGATCCAAGGCAGCGTCCGTCGCACTCCAGGGCAAGGCGACGGCGATCCCCCTCATCCGCGACGACGCCGGTATCGCGATCGTCGGCAGAGCGCTGATCTGCGGCGACGAGTCCGGCCTCGTCGGTGAGGCATACGTCGACGACACCCGCTTGTTCTCCGGCACGGTGCCGGGAATCCGCGTCGAGCCGACTCCGGCAATGCCCGGACTGCGCGCCGCAGTCGACCGGCCGCGCTGGTTCGGCGGCTACAAGTGGCTGGCGGGACGCGCGATGCAACTGGGTTCCCCTGCCGCGACCGTCACCCGCGACGGTGTCGCCAATCCGCGTGCACTCAAGCGTTCCACGTTCTATCGGCACGACAAGAAGTGGCTGCTGGTGCGTTAGGTCCTTCCTCCGTCTCACAGACCCGTCCGAGCCTCGACGCGCCCGGAATCGATCGCGTCGAGCAACGCCTGGTGATCCCGGACGTTCCTCTTCGCGTATGCCTCCGCGAATTCGGCGATAGCGTCGTCGAATTCGGTACCGGATCCCAGATACGCCGCGATCGCGGTGCGGTCGCCGGCGCGTGCGTGCGCGTACGCGAGTGCTCGGGCGCAGAGCCGTCCGTACAGGGTCATTCCCGTGGGAGTCATCGCCTCCACCACTGCGGAACCCTTGCCGTCACGCAGTTGCCGGACGTAGAAGTCCCGACGGACGCCGTCGACGCCGGGGCCCTGCTGCCATCCGAGGAAGATGTCGCTGGCAGCCTGCATCAGCCGCTGACCGTGCACCACCCGTTCGCCTTCGTTCCCGTACACCGGCCCGTCGACGTAATCGGCGAGAACCGATTTCTGTGCCTCCTTTGCCTGCAGGATCAACGGATCGTCGTCCGCGCCGCGCATCAGGACGATCCATGCGCGGGTACCGACGCTGCCGACACCGACCACTTTCCGGGCTGCCTGGACGAACTCGAACTGCGCGAGCAGAACGCGACGATCCGACTGCAACGTCGCAGCGTATTCGCGGATGCGGCGGCGCAATTCGCCGTACAACTCGGCGGCATCGGCGTCGGCGAACACTTCTTCGATCGGCACGATCAGCGGTGGCCGGCTGATGAACGTGCGACGGCCGTCCACGACCGCCGTGAGCTTTCCGGCCGCCTGCAGGCTGTCGTTGCGTGCCGATTTGCCGAGCAACTTGCGGACGCGTTTCTTCATCGAGGAGTCGAGTTCGTCGCGCAGTTCCACCATCTCGGTGGTCGGCTCGATATGGGAATACCAGACAGCCAGGTTGCCCTGCTCGGCCTGTTGCAGCATCGCTTCCCGATACTCGGAAGCGCACTCCTTCGTCATTCGCCGGTGCTCCCGCGACGTGAACTCGTTGTCCCGGGCGGCGACCGCCAGGCTTGCTGCCAGTCGCTTGACGTCCCACTCGAACGGGCCGGGGTAGGTCTCGTCGAAATCGTTGATGTCGAAGGCGAGCTTCCGCTCGGGCGTTGCGAAGATGCCGAAATTGGACAGGTGCGCATCACCGCACAGTTGGGTGATCAACCCGCTGGACGGAGCGCGGAACAGATCGTCGGCCATCACCAGGGCGGCTCCGCGGAAGAACGCGAACGGTGACCCGGCCATACGACCGTGCCGAACCGGAACGAGTTGGGGCACCCGGGTCGCAGCTTGTTTCAGGAGCAGGTCGATGGGGGAGCGGTCCGGTGCACTGTCGCATTCGGCGAGTGATTCGAGAGGCACCGCGCGGCGCGCACGTTCACCGCGCGCTCGCCGTGCCGGCTTGTCGAGGTACATCGCGTTGTTGTCGGTCGGGAAATCGGGTTCAGCCACGATCATGGTCCTTCCAACTTGCCGTTCTAACCCGAGGGTGTATCGGGAGAGCTCTCCCGTTGCTTCCGACGCCACTGCACCACTCCGGTCAGTACACGGATGCCGACCGCGAGGAGAATCAAATTGCCGACGATCTGGATCGATACGACCGCCCGTGTCGTATCGGTGGTGGCCACGATGTCGCCGAATCCGACCGTGGCGAACACGGTGAGGCAGAAGTACAGTGCATCGACCCGGGAGAGCACCTCACTGAAGCTCTGCTCGTCCGCTCCGGAGAGCACGTAGTAGAGGGCGGAGTACCCGACGAGATACAGCGCGACGGTGGCGGAGGCCGCCTCGAGGGCTTGCACGGCCGGGTACTGCGCCGCGATGACCTTCCTGATCTGCCAGACGGCCACCGCGACCAGGACGACAACTCCGGCGATCAGCAGGGTCACTGTCCTGAGGTCGCCGATACCGTCAAGGGGCACAAGGAAATACACGATCAGCAGTACGACAGCAGTCAGCAGCGGCCTCGCGGCGGCCCACCACAGCAACCGGCGGGAGGCCCGCCCGCCGGGGGCTACCCGGTCAGTCACGTGAACCGCCGAGAGTTCCGGACGCCGGGGCTTTCGACGCGATCGTCATGTCGTAGGCGCGGGTTATGCGACGCCCAGTGGGACGAAAGGAACGATGTCGTCGCGGCCTTCGCGGACCACGGCCGCAGACCCTTCGGGCATTTCGTTCCACGCGCCGGGCAACGCTCGTATCGGTTCCGAGACGACCAATCTCGCGGTCATGCCGAAGCGCTGGAGCGCCTCGACCTCCGGGTGCAGCGAACGCAGCCGTGAGATCTCGGTGGAATAGAACAGCGAGCGCGTTCTCCCCTCGCTCGAGTACCGGAACGCCCACACCGTGGTGCCGTCTGTGGTGGCCGCACTCATCTGCACCGGATCCTCGATGCCGTATTGCCGGGCGAGGCGTTCGACCAACCCGACTGCCCGCCCCACCGCGCCGAGCGGATCTTCCTGCAAACCGAACGTCAGTGCGAGGAAGAAGAGGACCTCCGAGTCGGTGGATCCTTCGATGGCGGAATAGAGGTCCGGGTCGATGGCGAACATCAGATCTCGCTTGATCCGCTCGAACCCCTCGATGCATCCGTTGTGCATCCACAGCCAGTTCTCGTGTCGGAACGGGTGGCTGTTACTTCGTTGGACGGCGCTTCCGGTCGACGCCCGGATGTGCGCGAAGAGAAGGGGGGTACTGACCTGCGAGGCGATCTCGCGCAGATTTTCGTCGTTCCACGCCGGGTCGATGCCCTTGAACACTGCGGGCACGTCGCCCAGTCCGTACCAGCCGATTCCGAAACCGTCGCCGTTGGTGGTAGTGGCACCGAGATGAGAGTGCAGGCTCTGATCGATCAACGAATGTTCCGGCCTGAACAACAAGTCTTCGGCAAGGATCGGATCGCCGGAGTAGGCCATCCATCTACACATTCCATCAGTGTCGCACCGCGAGTCGGCCGGCGGGAGACGATCGGCGCAGATCAGGCGGGCGCGCCGCGGGCCCGGTCATCCCGGACCCGCGGCGCGCAGCGCGCGGCCGGCTCAGCCGACGCTGACCCCGTAATCGCGAGCGATGCCGGCGAGACCGGACGCGTAACCCTGGCCGATCGCCCGGAACTTCCATTCGGTGCCGCGCCGGTACAGCTCGCCGAACACCATCGCCGTCTCCGACGACGCATCCTCGCTCAGGTCGTAGCGCGCAAGTTCACGATCGTCGGAGCGGTCGACCACCCGGATGAACGCGTTGCGGACCTGACCGAACGACTGCCCACGAGCATCGGCATCGTGGATCGACACCGGAAACACGACGGACTGCACTTCGGCGGGCACCGCCACGAGGTCGACATTGATCGACTCGTCGTCACCGTCACCCTCGCCGGTCAGGTTGTCACCGGTGTGTTCGACGGACCCGTCCGGCGACCGCAGGTTGTTGTAGAAGACGAAGTGCTGGTCCGAGAGCACCTTGCCGTTCGCGCCCGTCATGAGCGCGCTGGCGTCGAGGTCGAAATCGGCGCCTGTCGTCGCCCGGACATCCCAGCCCAGGCCGATGGTGACCGCCGTGAGGTTCGGCGCCTCCTTCGACAACGAGACATTTCCGCCCTTGGCCAAACTCACACCCATGCCAGTCCTTCCGATCGGTTGCCGTGGAATCCACGATAGTCGGCCTCGTGACGACCACGCTTCGGCGCTCGGACCGTGTGCTACCTTCCCGACGGCAAGACGACGAGCGAGGACCCGTGAGCCAGGAGAAGACCGTCGTGACCGACGCAGCCGGGGTACTCGGACAGATCGCAGCCCTGAGTCCGTACTTCGCCGTCGGAACCGGCCCTGTTCCGGACGAACGCTGGCAACCGACGGCCACACTGCGCGATCCCCTCACGCGCGACGCTCTGATCGCCGAGACCGCCGAACGGATGGGGATCACCGAGGCACGGGTCGCGGCGTCGACCGTGTACTTCGGTTATGCCGCGCGACTGTGGTCCGTCGCGGTCGGTTCGGTTGTCGTCTCGGGTCGATGCGTCGGGCTGGATCCGGAACGACTGCTGTGGCGGGCCGAGGGCGGCACGCTGCTCCTGCATCTTGCCGATCCGCAATTCGGATCGTCGCCCGTCGCGGAGGTGCTCGACGGGCAGGTCGAACCACTCATCGCGTCGTGGCGGAGCGTCGTCGCCCCCGGCGCGATGTGGGGCAACACCGCGTCCGCCCTGATCGGTGTCACTCAGGTCGCCGGGGAGCCGGCGCGATCGCACGTCGAGGCACTGCTCGCCGAGCCGCGGCTTCGTTCGGCTCTGGACCCGTCCACAGGCCGGCGTCGTAGTTGCTGCCTGTTCTACCGCACGCCGGGCGGCGGAGTGTGTGGCGACTGTCCGTTCCCGAGCCCTCCGATGGATTCGCCGCATCGTCCGCGCTGACAACAGCTTTCGATTCGGCGACCGCCGGCACCGGAGGAGAACGAACGTCAGGCGCCGGGCGAATACCGGTATGTGACGGCTACGCAACGGTGAACTTCGAGGCTATACTTCGCGGTGCAGTTGGTTCGCCAGGCGCGGTCGTGAGGAGCCCCGAAGACCGCATCCGGCGTCGACGCATTCCTGCCGAGGGAATGTGAAGAGGGAACCCGGTGAGAATCCGGGACTGTCCCGCAGCGGTAAACAGGAACGAAAGCCGTCACCAGCACTGGAAGCGATTCCGGGAAGCGACGGCCGGTAGGTACGAACCGGAACGGTTCGGGCGCCTGGGAGTCCGAAGACCTGCCATCTGTGCCGGGTGCACCGCGCCCGGCGGTATGCCGCCTCGAGGATTGGGCGCGCGAACCCGGATGGCATCGATTCGCCCTGGCAGCGCCGGGGACGACGGGGCTCGTCTCGGATTAGTGCACCACTGGGCGGTAGGCCATCCACGACCACCACCGGAGTACCCAGTGTCTACACACAGTGCATCCCCCTTCACCGCCACCGTTCTCGGTTCCGCGCGCATCGGCCCACGACGCGAGCTGAAGAAAGCCGTGGAATCGTTCTGGTCCGGCCGGACGGATCGAACCGAACTCGAGCGCGTGGCAAAGCAATTGCGCTCCGCCACCTGGCTCGCGCAACGCGACGCCGGGCTGGACTCGATCCCCGTCAACACCTTTTCTTTCTACGATCAGGTGCTCGATACCGCAGCGATGCTGGGAGCACTTCCCTCGCGAACCGCGCACATCACCGACGATCTCGATCGGTACTTCGCTGCCGCACGCGGCACCGATGACGTCGTACCCCTCGAGATGACCAAGTGGTTCGACACCAACTACCACTACCTGGTGCCGGAGATCGGTCCCGGCACCACCTTCACCCTCGAGCCATCCAAGGTGCTCGGTGAAGTCGCCGAGGCGACAGCCCTCGGCGTCGCAGCACGCCCCGTGATCGTCGGCCCGCTGACGTTCCTGCTTCTCTCGAAGCCTGTCGACGGTCAGGGCCCACTGCTCGACCGGGTGGACGAGTTGATTCCGCTGTATCGCCGACTGCTGGAAGAACTCTCGGAGGCAGGTGTCGAGTGGGTGCAGTTCGACGAGCCCGCACTCGTGCGCGATCTCGATCAAGCAACACTCGGCGCCGTAACCCGCGTCTACGACACGTTGTCGGCTGCGGAAGAGCGCCCGGCAATTCTCGTCGCCTCCTACTTCGGGGACCTCGGTCCTGCTCTCGGCCGACTGGCCGCCACCGGTGTCGAGGGGATCGGCATCGATCTCGTCGCCGGTTCCGCGACCGGGGTCGCGGGACTACCGAGTCTCGCGAACAAGTTGCTCGTCGCCGGTGTCGTCGACGGCCGCAACGTGTGGCGCACCGACCTCGAAGGAGCACTCGCGACGCTTGCCACGCTGCTCGGCTCGGCGAGAGCACTGGCGGTGTCCACATCGTGTTCGTTGCTCCACGTTCCGTACACCGTCGACGCCGAGACCCACCTCGACGACGCCCTACGGTCCTGGCTGGCATTCGGTACCGAAAAGGTGCGTGAAGTAGCAACACTCGCCCGAGCACTGCGCGAGGGACACGGCGCCGTCGCCGACGAACTCGCCGCGTCCCGTACGGCCGCCGCCACTCGCCGTGCCGATCCACGGCTGCACAACAACGCCGGCCGTGGCGCACTGTCCGCACTCACCGAACACCGTGCGCGCACCACGCCTGCCGCCCGACGGCGCGAGATCCAGCGCGCCCACCTCGACCTGCCGCTGTTGCCGACCACCACGATCGGGTCGTATCCGCAGACGAGCAGAATCCGGCTGGCACGCGCCGCTTTCCGCAACGACGAGATCGACCGTGCCGAATACGTTCGGCGGATGCGTGAGGAAATCGTCGAAGTGGTGACTCTGCAAGAAGAACTCGGTCTCGACGTGCTGGTACACGGCGAGCCCGAGCGAAACGACATGGTGCAGTACTTCGCCGAGCAACTCGACGGATTCTTCGCCACCGATCAGGGCTGGGTGCAGTCGTACGGATCCCGGTGCGTGCGCCCGCCGATCCTGTACGGAGACGTCGCCCGACCGGCACCGATGACCGTCGACTGGATCACGTACGCGCAGACTCTGACCGACAAGCCGGTCAAGGGCATGCTCACCGGCCCGGTGACGATTCTGGCGTGGTCGTTCGTACGCGACGATCAGCCCCTCGCCGACACCGCAGACCAGGTCGCGCTCGCCATCCGCAACGAAACCGTCGATCTCCAAAGAGCGGGCATCCGCATCATCCAGGTCGACGAGCCGGCACTGCACGAGTTGCTGCCGCTACGCGCCGCGGCGCAGAAGGAATACCTGGACTGGGCGGTGGGTGCGTTCCGTCTGGCCACGTCCGGGGTCGCGGATTCCACGCAGATCCACACGCACCTGTGCTATTCGGAGTTCGGCGAGGTGATCGGTGCCATCGCCGAACTCGATGCCGATGTCACCTCCATCGAGGCGGCGCGGTCGCACATGGAGATCCTCGACGACCTCGATGCGGTCGGATTCGATCTCGGTGTCGGCCCGGGTGTGTACGACATCCACTCACCGCGGGTGCCGACCGTCGACGAGATCACGAGGTCGCTGCGCGAGGCATTGGATGCTGTTCCGGCAGAACGCCTGTGGGTCAATCCGGACTGTGGTCTCAAGACTCGACGCAACGAGGAGGTCACCGCGTCCCTGCGGAATCTCGTCGCTGCGGCGGTCTCGGTACGCACCCAACTGGATTCGTAGCCTGCGTGCGGGGTGACGGCTCCTGTCCGTGAACCGGACCGGGCCGTCACCCCGGCTGCACTGATGCTGGGACGGAAAACGCAGTGTCCCCGCCAGACGGAGTAGCTCAGGCCACCACCGAGCGTTGTGGCACGCCGGTGTATTCACTGAGCGGCCGGATCAGAGCGTTGGACTGGCCCTGCTCGATGATGTGTGCGGTCCATCCGGTGATCCGGCTCATGACGAAGATCGGCGTGAACATCTCGATGTCGAAACCCATGAGGTAGTAGGTGGGTCCGGTGGGGAAGTCGAGGTTCGGTTCGATGCCGGTGGCGTCGGCCATCGTTTTCTCCAAGACGTCGTACATCCGCACCCACTTCTCACCCCCGGTCCTGCCCGCGACGCCCAGGAATGCCTGTTTCATCGTCGGCACCCTGGAATCACCGTTCTTGTACACGCGGTGGCCGAAACCCATCGCCTTCTCCCTGCGGGCGAGTTTGCCCCGCAGCCACTCTTCGGCACGCTCGGGTTCACCGATATCGAGCATGTCGTGCATGACGGCTTCGTTCGCACCACCGTGCAGCGGGCCCTTGAGGGTGCCGATCGCGGCGGTGACGGCGCTGTAGATATCGGACAGGGTGGAGGTGACCACGCGGGCCGCGAACGTCGAGGCGTTGAAGCTGTGCTCCGCGTAGAGGATCAGGGACACCTCGAACGCTTTCACGATCTCCGGGTCCGGAATTCTCCCGAAACACATGTTCAGGAAGTTCTCGGCGAAGCCGAGGTGGCTGTGCGGCATGATCGGGTCCATGCCGCGGCGACGCCGGTGATCTGCCGCGACGATGGTCGGGAGCAGTGCCATCATCCGAAGTGCCTTCTCGCGATTGGCCTTCGGGTCGTTGTCCCACTCCTGGGGGTCTTCCGCACCCAGCCAGCTGATGGCGGTGCGGACCACATCCATCGGGTGACAGTTGTCGGGCATCTTCGCCACCAGCGACAGTAGGGAGCGATCCGCGCGGCGGTTGGCGCGCTCGCGCTGACTGAACAGCTCGAGCTGTGCGTCAGTGGGCAGTTCCCCGTTCCACAGCAGATATGCGACCTGCTCGAACGTGCAGTGCTGCGCTAGATCCTGCACTGCGTAGCCGCGATAGGTCAGCGAGTTCGTTTCCGGGACAACTTTGGAGATCGCCGTGGTGTCGACGACGACACCCGCCAAACCCTTGCGGATGGTGGGGATTACGGTTTCGGACATCATTGGCTCCTGCCCAGGGCGAAGCTGAAGACTCCGGCATCGAACTCGTTGTAGCGCTGATACTCGAGCACCTCGTACAGACGGGACCGGGTCTGCATCCGGTCGAGCAACCCTTCCTGCGTTCCCTTGTCGTGAATTTCGCGCAAGCCCGCTTCTATCGCCCCCATCGCCAGACGCAGCGTGGTGACGGGATAGATGACGGCGTTGTAGCCGATATCCTCGAGGGTCTGCGCCGGGACCAGTTCGGACTTACCGAACTCCGTCATGTTGGCCAGCAGCGGTACATCCACGGCGGCGCGGAATCTGGCGAAGTCTCCTTCGTTGTGCAGGGCTTCGGTGAAGATCAGGTCCGCCCCGGCGTCGGCGTATGCCTCGGCTCGCTCGATCGCGGCATCGATGCCGGACCTGCCGGTGGCGTCGTCGAACCCGATACCTGCGGCGTCCGTGCGGGCACAGATCACGAAGTTCGGGTCTCGCCGCGCGGATACCGCTGCGCGGAGGCGCCGCACCATCTCTTCGGTCGGCACGACGGCCTTGCCGTCGAGATGCCCACAGCGTTTCGGGTTGACCTGGTCCTCGAGATGCAGTCCGGCGAGACCGGCGTCCTCGGCGGCAAGGACGGTGCGGGCCGCCGACATGGGTTCACCGAACCCGGTGTCGGCGTCGATCAGCACAGGCAGATCGGTGACACCTGCGATCAGGCGGCCGTGTTCGACGACCTCGGTGAGAGTGGTGAGCCCGATGTCGGGCAGGCCGAGTCCCGCAGCGAACGCGCCGCCGGAGACGTACACACCCTCGAAGCCGATCTCCTGGATCAGCTTGGCGCTCAGCGGGTTGACCGCACCCGGGAGTCGCGTGATGGCGTCCGACTCCAGGGCGGCACGAAGGGCGACGCGTTTGTCGGCTGCCGAGGTCGACGCAGCGATGAGTCCGGTCATGTCAGAACAGTCCCTTCGGCGTCTTCGGTGCGCGGGCGAGGACATCCTGGGAGACGGTGAAGGTGAGCCGGCCCAGTTCTCCCGGTGCCAGCTCGGGAGTGCGCTGGGCGGCCTCGAGGAAGCGCTCCTGCTCTGCCGGCGCGACGATGCCGTCGGCGAGGGTGCGGAACTTCTCGATGTATCGGTCACGCGCGAAGGGACGTGCGCCGAGCGGATGCGCGTCCGCGATCGCGAGTTCGTCAACAATCGTTTCGCCGCTCTTCAGCGTGACCTCGGCACGAGCACCGAACGCTTTCTCGTTCGGATCCGTGGAATGGTAGCGCCGGGTCCACTCCGGGTCCTCGGCTGTCGAAATCTTCTTCCACAGCTCGACCGTGTCGGGACGCTGCGCCCGTTCGGCCGCATAGGAATGCTCGTGGTGCCAGGTGCCGTCCTGCAATGCGACAGCGAAGATGTACATCACCGAGTGGTCGAGGGTCTCACGGCTCGCACCGGGATCGAACTTCTGGGGATCACCCGAACCCGTGCCGATCACCACGTGCGTGTGGCGGCTCGTATGCAGCACGATCGACGCGATCTGGTCCAGATCGCCGATGCGGTCCCGCATCCGGCGGGCGAGATCGATCGGCGCCTGGCTCTGATACTCGGCGGAGTGCTCCTTGGTGTAGGTGTCGAGGATCGCGCGTTTGGCTTCGCCCGGTCCCGGCAGCGGCACCTGGTACTCGGCATCCGGTCCGCCGAGCAACCACGCGATGACGCCGTCCTCACCCTCCCAGACCGGTGCCGGGGCCCCCTCACCGCGGAGGGCTCGGTCGACGGCTTCGACCGCCATCTTGCCGGCGAACGCGGGTGCGTACGCCTTCCAGCTCGAGATCTCTCCCTTGCGGGACTGGCGGGTCGCAGTCGTGGTGTGCAACGCCTGTCCGATGGCCTGGTAGACGGTCTCGGTGCCCAGCCCGAGCACCGTACCGATGCCTGCGGCCGCAGACGGGCCGAGATGTGCGACGTGGTCGATCTTGTGCTCGTGCAGGCAGATTGCGCGCACCAGGTTCACCTGGATCTCGTAGCCGGTCGCCAGGCCGCGGATCAGGTCGGCGCCTCCCCTGCCGGTGTGCTGCGCAACCGCGAGAATCGACGGGATGTTGTCGCCGGGATGCGAGTATTCGGCGGCCAGGAACGTGTCGTGAAAGTCGAGTTCACGGACGGCGACACCGTTCGCCCACGCCGCCCACTCCGGCGACACACTGGTACCGACGCCGAATACCGTCGAGCCCGGCGAGTAGGGATGGGCGAGCGCCTGCGCGCGAGCGTTCGCGACCGGACGACGAGTGACCGACGCCGCCGCGACGGCCGCGTTGTCGATGATCCGGTTGACGATCATCTCGGTCGTGTCGTCGGGCACCTCCACCGGATCGGTGGCCACTTCGGCGATCTTCCACGCGAGGTGCTGGTCCTTCGGAAAGTCTTCGGCCGAGCGGTGGGTGCGTACGAGATGAGACTTCACGGTGTTTCCTCCGAGCGGTGGCGAGCTGGTTTATTCGCACGCTACACACGGTTGGGGAAAATCGAAATGCCTTGCAGAGGAATACTTTTGCGTAATCGAAGTTGCAAACTTGCGTAAATTGCGTACACGTCCGGCTGTTACATTGCAGCCATGCAGAAGATGTACGCCGGTGCCCGTCTGCGACGGTTGCGGGAGGAACGCAGCCTGACCCAGACTGCACTCGCGAAGACACTCGGGCTGTCGACCAGCTACGTCAACCAGCTCGAGAACGACCAACGGCCGCTCACCGTTCCGGTACTGCTCCGCCTGAATGCCACATTCGATCTCGACATGGCGTTCTTCGCCGCCGACAGCGACGCCCGCCTGCTCGCCGATCTCCAGGAGGTCTTCACCGAAAATCCTGAAACCACCGACATTTCCGCAGCCGAGATCGACGAGTTGCTGTCGCGAAATCCTGCGGCGGCGCGCACGCTGGTGGGTTTGCACCGTCGACTGCGCGGCGTGACCGAGCAACTCGAACAATTCGGCTCCGGCACCTCCCGCGGCATCGCCGAGGCGTCTTCCGGCACGCCGTACGAGGACGTCCGCGACTTCTTCTACGATCGCCGCAACCACATCCCGCAACTCGACGACGCCGCCGAGCACCTCTTCACGTCGAGACGCCTGACCATCGGCAGCCTGGATCGGCAACTCGCCGCACTGCTGCGGGACGAGCACGGCATCGACGTCCACATCCGAACCGACGCCCCCGATCTTCTCGGCCCGAAACGTTCCTTCGACGCGGGTACACGGACTCTCACGGTGGCGCGCCGCTTGTCCCCCGGCCGGCGCGCGTTTCAACTGGCCACCCAACTCGCATTCCTCACCCAGTCCGAGACGATCGACTCGATCGTTGCGGAATCCGATTCACTGCCCGAGCAGTCCCGGGCCCTGGCCCGCATCGGGCTCGCGAACTACTTCGCAGGCGCCCTGATCCTGCCGTACACACCGTTCCTGGAAGCCGCAGAATCGCTGCGCTACGACATCGACCTGCTCGGCACCACCTTCGAGGTGGGGTTCGAAACTGTGTGCCATCGGCTTTCGACACTCCAACGGCCGGGCCGACGTGGCGTCCCGTTCTTCTTCGTCCGCACCGACCGCGCCGGAAACATCTCGAAACGCCAGTCCGCCACCGCGTTCCACTTCTCACGTGTCGGCGGAAGTTGCCCCCTGTGGGTTGTGCACGACGCGTTCTCCGCGCCGGGACGGATCATGACGCAGGTCGCGCAGATGCCGGACGGACGCACGTACCTGTGGCTCGCACGCACCACACAGGAGGGCACTCCCGGCTATCTCGCACCCAAGCGGGATTTCGCGATCGGTCTCGGGTGCGACATCGCATATGCGGACAAACTGATCTATTCGCGCGGCCTTCGACTCGACGACCCGGACACGACTGTGCCGATCGGGGCGGGGTGCAAGGTCTGCGAACGGCCGTCGTGCGCGCAGCGCGCGTTCCCGCAACTCGGTCGAGCCATCCGAATCGACGAGAACAGCGCGGGAAATGTTCCCTACTCCCCCGGCCCGCCCCCGACGTGAGCGTGGCCCACAGAACGGAGCAAGAATGCGCCTGCGGTATTGCAGGTCCGGGCACCCGGCCGGGATCTCAGGGGGTCGTCCGCGGTGCCCGCAACAGGGAGGCGTACGACCGCAGAAGATCCCAGACGGTCGCATCGTTCACGCCGAGTCGACCGGTGCGCCCGATCGCGACCAGGGCACCGGCCAGTCGGCCGTCCCCGGAACGTAGGGGAACCGCGAGCGCCGTCCGGCCTATTCGACTTTCGTCGACCTCACAGGCGGCATCGGCATCGCGCACCTCTTCCAGTTCCGCCATGAGTTCGGCGGGTTCTGTCTTGGTCCGCTCGGTGATGCGTCGTAGTGGTCCATCTCCGATCAGTTCGGGTCGCTGGACCAGGAGCAGTTTGCCGACCGCCGAGGCATGCAAGTGCATCGTCCACGTCGACTCCCCGGACAGTTCGTGGTCGGGATCGCGGTCGACGAGGCGGACTCGGCCACCCGTGTACGACGCGAGGTAGATGCCGTAACGGACCTGCGCCCGTAGTTCTTCCAGAACCGGGCCGGGATCGACGTTCTCGGCCGGCGCCGGCGCGGCCGATGCGAGTTCACGCGTGCGCCGGCCGAGGGCGAAGCCCGAGAGATCCTCGACCCGAACGAGGTAACCGTCGGCAACGAGAAGATTGAGCAGGCGGTACGCGGTCGCGGGCGGCGTCTTGGTCATCGCCGCGATATCCCGCGCCGAGGCACCTGCACCGAGAGTTGCGACGGCTTCGAGAAGGGCGAGGGCACGCTGCACGGCCCTGGGCTCGTGCCCACCCTGCACGCCCGGGCGGCCGCTCACCGCCGAACCGCATTCGGGTGATTTGATCCGACAAGGGCAACCCTCCCGCTGCCGGTTTCGGCGAACGCACCCGCGCCGGGAAGCACATCTTCCGATTCGGGACTGTCGAACAGACCGACGTCGGCGAGGTTGGCCGGCCGCTTTCGGCGCAGATGCCGGTACCAGAACGCCGGAACGGTGAGCACGACCACCAGTGCCCCCGCCGCCCCGAACCGTCCGTCGAAAGCATGCCCGATCACGATGTATCCGGTCACCGCTGTGCCGAGCACGGTCGCGACCCGAGCCGTCCAGGCGACCGCGGCCGTCGCCTCACGAATGCGCGCGAGGAACGCCACGACTGCCACCGCAACCATGACGTAGGCGACGAGGAGAGCGACACGCAGGGTGACACCTGCCCAGTGAGGCACTGCACCCAGCAACGCCAGGATCACGGCGCCGACAGCCAGGGCCGAGACTGTGGTACCCAGCGCCAGCCACGGCGTCCTGTGCCGTCGGTGGACCGCCCCGAGAGCACGGGGGAGTACTCCTTCGACGCCCATCGAATACAGCAGTCGCGATGCGGCATTCGAGGACGCCATCGCGGATGCGAGCCACGAGCAGGCCATCCCGACGTGCAGCAATGCAACCACTGCGGGGCTCACCCCGGTCGAGGTTCCGTGCAGGTAGGCCCCGACCAGTGTGTCTGCGTGTCCGCTCCACGCTGCCCAGCCCGCGAAGACGAACAAGCTTCCGCAGATCGCGGGCGTCGCAATCACCGTGCGCGTGACGGTGATCATTGGACGCCGAGCCTCGGGTGCGACGAAGGTGGCGCTCTCGAATCCGGCAAGCGCGAAGAGCGCAGACAGGACCATTGGTAGGAGAAGTCCGGCATCTCCTGCGGAAATCGGTTCCAAGGAAACAGTTTCCGATCCGGGAATCGTCATCACTCCGAGGATGAACACCAGTGACGACGCCTCGATCACAAGAATCGCCACGGCGGCGAACCGGACACTTCGCAGCAACGCCACAAGGATGACAGCGGCAATCCCGAGGTACACGACCGCGGTCGCGGGACCTCGTATCTCGACGCCGCATTGTTCGGCGATCGCGATCACCGCGTGACCTCCGTGGTACAAGGTCAATGCCCCGCTGCCGAGGTATTTCACCGCCATCGCGACACCTGTGGTGAGGGCGGCACGCGGGCCGAGCCCTTTCGCGACGAACGCGTACAGCCCACCCGACGCAACCATCCGCCGAGTGAATTGCGTGGTGCACCAAGCGATCATCGTGATGAAGACAGTCGCGGCCACCACTGCGACCAAACCCGATACGAGCGCATGATGAGTCAGCATCGCCGCGGGTAGCAACACCATCGACGCCGCCGGAGCGGTCGTGGCAACCGATTGTGCGAGCACCTCCCACCCGGAGAGTTGTCTCCGACCCAACGCGCGAAGCGGCGACACCACAGAGCGTTCCGGCTCTCCGTGCGCGAACGACCGCGCAATCGCATCCGCCAGTGCCGACGTCTCCCCCATCATGCCTCCCACCCCGCCGGCGCGCTCGGACCGGCCGCGCAGGACCGTACCCGCACTCTGTTAACCGGATATTTCGGCCACGGGTCGCGCACCGTCTCATCGAGTGAGAGAACCCGGTTCGGGCGTTCTCACTCGTGGAAGCCGAACCGTTTGCCCAACCGTATCCACGGGGAAGCACGGCGACTTCACGATTTCCTCGAGCGACGACGGCGGGCACAGGACGCCCGGCAACCGGAGGACGGGTCGCGAGTGCGAGGGGAGCAGTGAATTGAGCGTCACCAGAAGATCGTTCATGCGAGGTCTGGGTATGACCGGTGGCGTCGGTCTGGCATACGGAGCGATGTCCACGATCGGCCTGGCTCCCGCCGTGGCCTCCACACCCACCCGTTTCCAGGCACCGGCGATGGGCGACCTCATCGGAAAAGCGCCTGGTGACCAGTCGGTGGTGGTGCTCGGTGGTGGGCCTGCGGGTCTGTGTGCGGCCTACGAGCTGGGTAAGGGTGGGTACAACGTCACGGTGCTCGAGGCGCGGACCCGACCGGGTGGACGTGTCTACTCGATCCGCGGCGGCACGACGGAAATCGAGATCGGCGGAGACCCTCAGACCTGCACGTTCGCCGATGGTCACTACTACAACCTGGGCGCCACCCGCATCCCGCAGAGTCACATCACCCTCGACTACTGCCGTGAACTCGGGGTCGAGATCCAGCCGTTCGGCAACCAGAATGCGAACACCCTCGTCAACTACACGAGCGACACCCCGATCTCCGGGCAATCGGTGACGTATCGGGCGGCGAAGGCAGACACCTACGGCTACATGTCGGAACTGCTCCAAAAGGCAGCGTCGCGAGGAGCACTCGACGATGTGCTCTCACCCGACGACAAGGCTGCCCTGTCCGAGTTCCTGAGCGATTTCGGCGATCTGTCCAGCGACGGCCGCTACCTCGGCTCGTCCCGGCGGGGATACTCCTCCGAACCCGGCGGCGGTCTGGATTTCGGTACCGAGACCGAGCCTTTCGCAATGACGGACGTCATCCGGTCCGGACTCGGGCGCAACTTCAGTTTCGAGTTCGGCTACGACCAGGCGACGATGATGATGACCCCGGTGGGCGGTATGGACCGGATCTACTACGCCTTCCGAGACAAGATCGGTACCGACAAGATCAAGTTCGGTGCCGAGGTGACGGCGATGAAGAACGTCCCCGACGGAGTCACCGTCGAATACACGCAGGACGGCGCACGGAAGTCGATCACCGCCGACTACTGCATCTGCACCGTCCCGCCCAACCTGATCGGACGATTCGACAACAATCTTCCCGCCGAGGTCCTGAAAGCGCTGTCGGCAGCCGTCCCCGCGTCGGCAGGCAAGCTCGGCATCGAGTACACGCGACGCTGGTGGGAGACCGAGGATCGCATCTACGGCGGCGCCTCGAACACCGACAAGGACATCACGCAGATCATGTTCCCGTACGACCATTACGGCTCGGACCGGGGTGTCGTCGTCGGGTACTACACGAGCGGCAGGAAGCACCTCGCCTTCGAGTCCCTTACCCCCAAACAACGTCTCGACAAGGCGGTGGCCGAGGGCATGTCCATCCACGGCGAGAAGTACGGTCGCGATATCGCCTCGTCCTTCTCCGGTAGCTGGCGCCGGATGAAGTACTCCGAGGGTGCCTGGACCAACTGGAGTGGTGCCGGTGATTCCCACGGCGGCTCCGCCACACCCGAATACGAATTGCTACTCGAACCGGTGGACCGCATCTACTTCGCAGGAGACCACCTGTCGAATGCGATCGCATGGCAGCACGGGGCCTTCACGTCCGCCCGCAACGTCGTCACCGCGCTGCACCAGCGCGTCGCCACAGCCTGACCCACCCACGACCAGGAGCAGTCATGAAACGCACCACCTTCCGAGCCGCGGCGCTGGCCGCGAGTCTGGCGACCACCGCGACTGTCCTTACCGGCTGCTCGTCCGGCGGCGACGAGGCCGCAGCGTCCACCGAGCCGGCCGCTGTCGCACAGGCAGTGCTCGAGCCGGGCGAAGCCAATCCCATGATCGCCCAAGGCGTCACCATCAGATCCGGTGCGACGATGTACAAGTCCAGCGGTCTGGGCCCGACAGCGGCGAACATGGCCGCACCGCAGGGAAGTCCCGAGTCGTATATCGACTCGCAGTTCTCCGAGGGTGTCTTGCCGGAGGGCGTGACTCTCACGGAAGCTCAGGGAGTCAACGTGTTGCGGAACATCCGTGCCAACCTGGAGGCTCAGGGCCTCACCCTCGCGGACGTGACGACGATGCGGGTGTTCCTCGATAATGCTCCCGGAACCGACCGAGCGGACTACGCCGGTTGGAATCGTGCCTACCGGCAGTTCTTCGCGAACACCAACCTGGAGACGGGCGACACCGAACTGGTGCCGCTGGGAACCGCCGAACCGGCGGCGCCGCTCGAACGGAACGCGGCCCGGCCGACGAGATTCGCGCTCGAGGTCGGCAGCCTTCCCGTTCCGGGCTGGCTCGTCGAGGTCGAGGTCGACGCGGTGTACCCGGAAGACGGGACGGCTCGCTGATGGGTGCGATGAGCCCGGCGCACTGGGCGATCGTGGCCGTGGTCCTGCTTGTTCTCTTCGGATCGAAAAAACTCCCCGACGCGGCTCGGGGCCTCGGCAGGTCGCTGCGGATCCTCAAATCGGAAGTCGGGGAGTTGCACAACGACGATGCTCAGCCACCAACTCGCAGTGTCACCGAATAGGCAGTCTCACCGAACAGGAGGCGAGGTACCCCGGCACGCCGGGGTACCTCTTCTCAGGTGAACGGCACCCCTCCGGTAACCGCGATGGTCTCGCCCGTGATGTAACTCGAGTCCTGCGAGGCGAGGAAGACGTATGCGGGAGCCAGTTCCGCGGGCTGTCCCGGACGGCCCAGCGGAACATCCTTGCCGAACTGCGCGTAAGCGCCCTTCGGCATGGTCGCCGGAATCAGCGGTGTCCAGATGGGACCGGGCGCAACAGCATTGACCCGAATTCCCTTGCTCGCGACATCCGACGCGAGACCTTTGGTGAAGTCGACGATGCCGGCTTTCGTGGTGGCGTAGTCGAGCAGGCCGGGCGAGGGATTGACGGCCTGAATCGATGTGGTGTTGACGATCGTCGATCCCGGATCCATCTCTGCCACAGCGTATTTCGACAACCAGAACAGTGCGTACAGGTTCGTCTTCATCACCCGGTCGAACTGCTCCGTGGTGATGTCCGCGATCCCCCCGGGCACCAGGTGCTGGTATGCGGCATTGTTGACGAGGATGTCGATCCCGCCGAACTCGGAGACGGTCGTCTCGACAAGTCGGCGGCAGAAGCCTTCTTCCCGGATGTCCCCTGGTACAGCCACGGAGCGCCGCCCCGCTGCTTCGATGAGGTCGGCGGTGTCCCGGCCGTCCTGAGCCTCTTCAGGGAGATGACAGAAAACGACGTCCGCGCCTTCTCGCGCGAAGGCGAGAGCTACGGCGCGCCCGATACCCGAGTCCCCGCCGGTGATCAATGCGCGGCGGCCGAGCAGTTTTCCGGCACCCCGGTAGCTCTGTTCACCGTGGTCGGGAGCAGCCACGAGTTCGTCGGTGGCGCCGGGGTAACCGACCTCGGGCTGTTGCTCGAGCGGGGGAATCGGGTGTAGTTCTCCGGGATGCTGCATCCGGTTCGGGTCCTGGTCGGACACGGTTGCCTCCGTCCGTCGTCGGGCTCTTGTCTTCGATACCCGGCACGGCCGTGTTCCACACCGGCGATTGAGCACCACCGATGTGGGTACCCGTCGCGAACATCCCGACGAAGGAGCATGCAGTGGCCGACCACAAGGACCCCGAAACCACGTCGACCGAACACGGCAGTGACGACGCGGCGCCAGACGTCGTGTCCGATCCCGCGCGCTCCACGGAGGGCGAGTCGACGGAGTGGACCACCGAGGGTGGGGCTACGCCTGCGGGTCCGGCCACGGAGACCGAAAAATCCGGCAAGGAAGAGTCCTAGGACCGGCACTCCGGGGACCGGCCCGCCGCGACCACTGGGTCAGTGATCGACGAGCGACGCCATTCTTTTCGCCACCATTTCGATCGTGCGGCGCGGCATCAGCCGGGACAGCAAGTCGATCATCGTCGCGTCCTTGCCGATGCACACGCGGAATGTGCCCTTTTCGATGGCATCGGCGATGCGCAGCGCCGCCGCGGCGGACGTGGTGATCTTTGCGGCCTCCGAATCGGTGTCGCGGCCGGGGATGGCCGCACCCGAGTTCTCGGCGATGCCGGTACGGACCGCGCCCGGAAAGACCAGAGTCACTGCCACATTCGTGGTGCGAAGCTCGGCATACAACCCCTCCGTCAGGAGCTTGACCGCAGCTTTGCTGGCCCCGTACACGGACTGCCCCGGAACCGGTGCGAGACCTCCCATGCTCGACACGTTGAGCACGCTTGCCTCGGGGCGTTCCAGCAGCGCGGGGAGGAACGCATTGCAGGTGTGCACGACACCCCAGTAGTTCACGTCCATCACCTTGGCCATCTCGTCGTAGGACAGTTCGGCGAAGGGCACGAAGTGCTGGATGATTCCGGCGACATTGGCGATCCCGTCCACCTGCCCGTGGGCGGCGGTGACCTCGCCGACGAGCGCTTCGACGGCGTTCCGGTCCGACACGTCCACCGTGTGCGTGGTCAGCCGGTCGCCGGCCGCGGGTGCGAGGACCCGGGTGCCGTCGAGGCCCTCGCTGCGAAGATCGACCGCCGCGACTCGCGCCCCGCGCACCAGAAGCTCGAGGACGACGTCTCGTCCGATTCCGTTGCCGCCACCGGTGACGACGAATACCTTGTCGCGTATACGCATTTGCTCCCCTTCGTTTCTCTCACGGTAGCCCCGATCCCGAAGTCCCGTCGGGCTGCGAGGCGCGGTTCCGGACGCGCGGTCCTACGTCGGCACCCCCGGTTTTTCGGCGTGGAACGAGCCCGGGAGCGCTCTCGTCGTGGTCATACTGGGTGAGGATCCTGCCTCGAGGGAGAGGACGACGGCATGTGCCGACTGTTCGGGATGTCCGCAGCGCCGCACCGCGTGCACGCCACTTTCTGGCTCATCGACGCCGAGGACAGTCTGGCCCAGCAGAGTCGCCGAATGCCCGACGGAACCGGTCTCGGTAGCTTCACGGACGACGACACACCGCTGGTCGAGAAACAACCGATCGCCGCCTACGAAGACCGGCAGTTCGCCCTCGAAGCCAAGGAACGGGTGTCCCGGACGTTCGTCGCCCACGTCCGGTATGCGACGACCGGCGGGACAGTTCCGGCCAATACTCATCCGTTCGAGCAGAACGGCCGGCTGTTCGCTCACAACGGGGTGATCGAAGACCTGCCGGTGTTGGAGGCCGAACTCGGCGACTACCGGCAACTCGTGCACGGTGACACCGATTCGGAACGGTACTTCGCGCTGATCACCCGGCACATCGACGAACACGACGGTGATGTCGGCGCGGGGATCGCCTCGGCGGTCGGATGGATGGCGGACCGGCTGCGGATCCTGTCGCTGAACTTCGTGCTGGTCAGCGCAGAGGAGATGTGGGCGTTCCGGTATCCCGACACCCACGACCTGCTGGTTCTGCAGCGGCAGTCGGGCGGCCCGAGCGGAGGTCGTCATCTCGAGCACGCGAGTGCCGCCGGGACCGTGCGCGCCCGGTCGGGCGACCTGTCGTCCGCACCCGCGGTCGTGGTCGCCACCGAGCGGATGGACGAGGACCCCGGGTGGGAATCGCTGGCGTCGGGAGAACTCCTGCACGTCGGCCCCCATCAGGAGGTGTCTCGAACGATGATCGCCGAGCAGGAACCGCGGCACCGTTTGACGCTCGCGGATCTGACGGGCCGCGCCAGGGCCGCCCAGTCGCCGAGCGCACCCTGACAGCACCTGCACGTGGTTCGTCGCGGCGGTCGGTTCGTCGCGGCGGTCGGTGCGTCACCGCCCTCGGAGGTCGGTGATCTCCCGGAGGTCCGTCAGGATTTCGCGTAGTCGGGCTGTGCGGTCTTCGCCGAGGTGGGTTTTCCATTCCTCCTCGACGTCGGCGACCGCGCGCGACGCGACGACGACGGCACGGTGTCCCCGTTCGGCGATCCGGACGAGTTTGGCCCGGGCATCCCGCGGGTCGGGCACCCGCGTGACATAACCCGCCCGTTCGAGTCCGTCCACGAGAAATCCGGCGGTCTGCTTGGTGATCTGCGCTGCGACCGCCAACTCGGTGATGCGTGAGCCCTCGGGTTGCAGGCGCTGGAACACGCGCGCCTGGGCCAGGGAGAGATCGTCGAAGCCCCCGTCCCGAAGAGCAGCGAGGACGCGGTTCTCGAGCGCCCGGTACGGAATGAAGAGCAGCAGTCCCAGATTGTCGGCGGGTGCTCTCCCGGCTTTCTTTTCGTTCATGGAACCCCTTGACGCACCATTACGGCAGACGCACAATAGTATGAGAATCTTACCAATTCGAGGTGTGTCATGGACGCCGAACAATCTTGGAACGTCATCGCCGACGAACGCCGCGCAACCGCGGATATGCTCGCAACACTCACCGAAGAACAATGGAGAACATCGTCTCTCGCCGACGGGTGGCGCATCCGGGATGTCGCGGCACATCTCGCCCTGGCACCGCAACCGCCTTCCGTTCCCACGATGTTCCGAGAAGGAATCCGTGCGCGGGGCAGTTTCGATCGGATGAATCACGACCTGGCGGTGCGTTACGCCGAGAACCGCACAAACGCTCAGCTCGTGACGGAACTACGCGAGCATGCCGACTCGCACCGACTGCCCGCATTCACCGATCACCGGAACACCCTCGTCGATGTCCTGGTACACGAACAGGACATCGCGATACCACTCGGCATCGATCACCCGATGCCCGTCGGCGCGGCACGTGCCGGCGCCGACCACGTCTGGTCGATGGGCTTCCCGTTCCATGCGAAGCGAAAGCTGAAGGGCTATCGGCTCGTTGCCACCGATGTGGATTGGGCGGTGGGGTCGGGCGAAGAAGTGCTCGAGCCCATCTCGTCGTTACTGCTGCGGCTCACCGGACGGAGTCGATGACTTCCTGGACGAGTGCACCGTAGGTCTCGATGAGTTCTTCGCTGCCCATCACATCCGCGGTGAGCACCTCGAAGGTGCGCAGTCCGTTGGCAAGTCCGAGCAGAAGCGTCACGATGAGCCGCGACCGCACCAGCCCCTCCGAATGCTCGCCGATCGTCTTCGCGATCCGCGGCACGACGCGCGCTACCAGTTCTCGACGGGCGACCTCCGGATCCGGTGCTTCCTGAACGAGAGACGTTGCCACTGCCCAGAATTCGTAGTCCCCGGAGTCGCGTCGCTCGACGAGGGCACGCACCATACTGCAGCCGAGCGATTCGTCCGGATGTGCGAGATCCCCGAGGCCCGGCGTGTCCGGCGCAGCAGCCTGGAACAGTTCGGCCTTGCTGCCGGTCAGCTTCATCACGAGCGCCGGTGAGACGCCCGAAGCTTGGGCAACATCTCTGATCGTGGTTCCACTGAAACCACGTTCCGCGAACAAGGTTCTGGCGGTATCGAGGATGACCTCACGGGTGCTTCGTTCACCGGTGCCGGATCCCGGGCGGGGAACTCCGATGTGCCCGGAAGTCATGATCCGGCCGAGGTCGGCACAGGCTCCACCGGTGTGGGGCGCGCGGATCGCTGCTTCGGAAGGAACACAGCAGCCAGCGTAGCCAAGAACGTCGAGCCACCGGCGATCACGAACATCGCCACAATGGCACCGTGCGAGGGGAAGGACCGTCCCGCCAGTTCGACGGTGAGCCCGGTCAGCAGCGCGGCGACCACCGCACTCATACCCGACGATCCGATCGTCCGGAGCAGACTGTTGAGACCGTTGGCTGCGGCCGTCTCCGTCAGAGGAACCGCCGCCATGATCAGCGCCGGCATTGTCGCGTAGGCCATGGCGTTGCCGATGCTGACCAGGACGGAACCGACGATGATCAGAAACACCGTGTCGTCGAACGCGATACGGAATGCGTAGGACGCCGTCATGACGAGAGTCGCGGTGACAAGGGTGGCGCGCCCACCGAACCGGGTGGTCATCCTCGCCGACAGCGGCGAGAAGATCAGCATCGCGATACCTCCCGGCACCATACACAGCCCGGCCGCTGCCGCACTGAGCCCGAATCCGAAGCCGGTAATCTCGGGAAGTTGCAACTGCTGGGTCGTCGACAGCGTGTTCGCGTAGGCCGCGAACCCGACGAACAACCCGGCGATGTTGGTCAGCAGCACGGGGCGATACATGGAAACCCGGAGGTCGACCATCGGTGCGGGAACGCGCAATTCGTGCGGTACCCAGAGAGCCAGAACGGCAACAGCGACGACGAGACTCGCGGCGGTCTGCGGGCTCGACCACCCCCAGGCCGGGCCCTTGGAGATCCCGAGCAGAAATGCTGTCAGCGCCGCAGAGAGCAGGATCGCGCCGACGATGTCGAAGCGTTTGCGGGTACCGGTGGCCGACGCAGGGACGACGAAAAGGATTCCGAGCAGGAGCAGGCAACCGCTGGTTGCCGACACCCAGAAGACCGACGCCCAGCCGAAGGCGTCGTACAGTACGCCCGCCGCAGGAAGTCCCAGTGCGCCACCGATTCCCATCGTCGAACTCGTCAGCGCGACCGCGCCGGCAACCTTCTCACGCGGAAGCACATCGCGGAGCACGGCCATCGCGACAGGAATCAACGCGGACGAGAATCCCTGCAGGGCACGGCCGATGAGCACGGCGAGATAGCTCCCGCCGAGCGCGGCGATCAAGGATCCCACGACCATCATCGACAGTGCCAGCACCATCATTCGCCGCTTGCCGTACATGTCGGCCAGCCGGGAGACGATCGGTGTGGCCACGGCGCCGGTCAGCAGAGTGATGGTGACCAGCCAGGTCGCGTCGCCACCGGAGACGTCGAGAAGTTCCGGAAAGTCGGGCAACAACGGGATGACCAGTGTGGTCTGGAGTGCCGCAACGAGTCCCGCCAGGCTCAGCAGCGCTGTGATCGTGCCGCTCGACGCAGGTTTCCTCCGCCGCTCTGTCTCCACGCCGTCCATCCGTCTCCTTCCACCGGGGTGAACATTGTTCACCCCGGTGAGTGAACGGTGTTCACCCCTCGGATGTCAAACCGTGCGGGTGCAACCGTGCAGAAGTGCCGAGAAGCCGCGAGGACGCGACCTTCAGGCAGTGCGCCGCGGTCTGCGATTCGCGAGATACTCCGCGGGCATACCGCCGCCGGGCCGGACCGCGACGTCGCCTGGGCCGATGCGGCCGCATTCGTCGCAGACGAGTTCCTGATGAACCTCCGCGCCACACGCGTTGTGGCGGTACAGGATCGGCGGCTCACCCGGACTCGCCCACCGGTCTCCCCATTCCGTGAGCGCGATCAGCGCGGGAGCGAGGTCGCGACCTTTGGCAGTCAGCAGGTATTCGTACTGTTCCGGATTCTCGGAGTACAGCCGGCGCTCCATGAGTCCGGCATCGAGGAGGGTATCGAGGCGGGATTTGAGAACGTTCGGCGCGATCCCGAGGTTGTGCTGATGGTCGGTGAACCGCGTGACGCCGGCGAACAGCGCATCGCGAACGATGAGAAGACTCCAGCGTTCACCCACGATTTCGAGGGCGCGCGCTATCGAACAGACCTGGGTGTCGTATGTCCTGCCGAGCATGCCGAAAGTCTACTCAGGGGGATTGCATCATGATAGTTCCGTGCGTACCGTGACTTGCATCACGCAAGTTCGCTGGCCCGGCCGGGCAAATCATCCGACCGGCACAACAGGAGGAGCGATCATGGACGGCGATTTCACACTGACCTTTTCGACGGACCGCACACCCGAGCAGGTATTCGCGGCAATCAACGACGTACGGGGTTGGTGGCCGGGTGAGACCGAGGGTACGACCGACCGACTCGGCGCCGAATTCACCCACAGCGTGGCAGATGCCCACTACTCGAAGTTCGGAATCACCGAACTGACTCCGGCGTACAAGGTGGCCTGGCTCGTCCTCGACAGTCACCTTTCGTTCGTCGACAGCACAGACGAGTGGACGGGAACCACCGTCGACTTCGATATCACGGAGGAAAACGGCGGCACCCGAGTGCAATTCACGCACGCAGGCTTGGTTCCCCGTTTCGAGTGCTACGACGCGTGCTCGCAAGGGTGGACCAAGCACATCCTCGGCGACCTGCAGAACCGTGTGGCTGCCGGTTCCGAACCGTCACGCCCCCTCTGAACCGACGGCAGGCAGCGCGCCGCATGCCAGGAGCAAGATCATGCATTGCCCGTTGTGGCGCGCCTCACACTCGAGGAGAGCGAACGTCTATCACGGGGTCGTCGAGGATCGCGGGACCCTGGGCGACGGCCCGGCACCCGCCTCGGCGGATATCGCGAGAACCGCGCGTCTCGCAGCACGGGTAGGTGCGGGAGCACTCGTCTCGACCGTTGCACCGTCCGTCGCCGTGCGGGTCGCGGTGCGCAGACGTCGTTGACGGTCGCGGCCGGAACTCGTCCCACAGGACGTTCCGGGCAGCGGCATTTCGCAGCGGTGCACGCCACGGCAACAGGCCCACACACTCGACGGGAGCCACGCCGCGGAAGGGGAAGAAAAGTCCGGGAACTCAGATCCGAGAGACCGCCGGTTCGAGGACCCAAGCGACCGCGTCGCCCACGGTCGCCACGGTGCGCACGCCGGGCGGCCCCACGGGCCGGTTCACCATGATCACCCGCGCGCCGAGGTCAGCAGCTGCGTCGAGCTTCGCTCGCGTGAGATCGCCCCCGGAATCCTTGGTGACCAGCGTATCCACGTCGTATTCCCGCATCAGCGTGCGTTCACTGTCGAAGGTGTAGGGGCCGCGGGCGTGCACCACCGTCCAGCCGGGAGGGAACTCGCCGTCGAGCGGGTCGACGATCCGCGCCACCACCCGATGCTTCCCGAGCGGTTCGACGAAACGATCGAGCGTCTGACGGCCCGTACTCAGAAAGACACCGGATCCACCTGCCGCGACTCGAGCGGCCTCGTCGTGGCAGGCCACCCGGATCCATCCACCGGTGTTGTCGGTCCATCCCGGACGCTGCAAGCGCACCAACGGGATTCTCGCTGCGCGGCAGGCTTCGGCCGCGTTGGCGCTGATGCCCTCCGCGAAAGGATGGGTCGCGTCGACGACCGCGTCGACACCGCGGGTGCGCAGGTACGCTTCGAGCCCGGAGGCCCCGCCGAACCCGCCGATACGCACTGCTCCGACCGGCAGGCGCGGGTTGCGCACTCGCCCGGCGAGCGAGGACACGACATCGACTCCGTTGTCGCACAACAGTTGTGCGAGTGCACGCGCCTCGCCGGTGCCGCCGAGGACCAGCACGGTCATGCCAATGCTCCCGTCAGGGTCGGCAGCGTGGGGCGGTCCCCCATCATCGAGAGCAGCACGTCGACGTCGATGTGCTCATCGATCATGTCGGCGAGGAGGTCGAGCCGCGCCTCGCGTTGTGCGGCGAAATTCACTGTGCCGGTGTTAACCTCGCGGCCGGCCGCGCAGGCAACCTCCCGTAACCACGCCGCGCGCAGTGCGTCGCCCTCCATGGTGCCGTGCCACATGGTGCCGAACACGTTGCCTCGCCGGGCACCACCGAGGAACTCGTCGTCGCCACCGGCACAGATGCGTCCGTGATGGATCTCGTAGCCTGTCGCCTCTGCTCCGAGCGCCGAGCCGGCCGGTAGCCGCAGCACTTTACGGCGGCCGAATTCCGTGCTCGCAGCGAGTAGTCCGAGTCCTCGGGCCCGCGCACCCGGCGTTCCTTCGATGCCGTGCGGGTCGACGATGTCATCGCCCAGCATCTGGAATCCCCCACAGATGCCCAGGACCGAGCCGCCCCGCTGCGCATGGTCCACGATGGCCCTGCCGAGGCCACGCGCACGCAGCCAGGCAAGATCGGCGAGTGTCGCGCGAGTACCGGGCACGATCACGACGTCCGCGCCCGCGAGCGTGCGCGGATCGTCGACGAACCGCACTCGTACATCCGGTTCGAGGCACAAGGCGTCGACATCGGTGAAATTACTGATGCGCGGCAACATCACGACAGCGATGGTGAGCGCACCGTCGCCGGGGTGGCTCGGACGCGATGTCAATGCGAGGGAATCTTCGGAGTCCAGCCACAGATCGCGCTGCCACGGCAGCACCCCGAGCACCGGGCGCCCGGTCAGCGCCGACAACGAGTCCAGGCCCGGTTTCAGCAGAGCGGCATCGCCGCGGAACTTATTGATCACGAAGCCGCGTACCAGCTGCTGATCGGCGGCATCGAGGAGCGCGAGCGTGCCGTACATCGACGCGAAGACCCCACCGCGGTCGATGTCACCGACGAGAATCGTCGGAAGTGAGCCGTGTTGCGCCAGACCCATATTGACGTAATCGTGCGCACGGAGATTGATCTCGGCGGCACTGCCCGCACCCTCGCACACGACCACGTCGAACCTGGCGCGGAGGTCGTCCAGTGCCGAGAATGCCGCATCGGCGAGGTGTTGACGGCCACCAGCGAATTCACCGGCTTCGAGAGTCCCCGCCGGTTGTCCCAGCACCACTACGTGGCTGCGACGGTCGCTGCCGGGTTTGAGGAGTACCGGATTCATGGCCGGTTCCGGAGTCGCGCGGGCGGCGATCGCCTGAACCCATTGCGCGCGGCCGATTTCGGCACCCGCACCGGTGTCGGGATCGATCGTCACCATGGAGTTGTTGGACATGTTCTGCGCTTTGTACGGCGCGACCGTCAGACCGCGCCGCGACAGTGCCCGGCAGATCCCGGCGGTGACCACCGACTTTCCGGCGTCCGAGGTGGTCCCGGCCACCAGCAGGCCGTACGCCGTGCTCACCACGCCGTGACCACGAGGCGGCGCGGCGCGCGCTCGGTCAGGAACGTGAAAACCCGTCCGAGTGCCGTCCGGAGCGTGACCACGATGATCGCGGTGACCGCACGAGAACGCGAGTTCAACATGTCACCCGGGCATGGGTAAGAACAACCACGGCAACCTCCTGGGATTTCGCGTCCCATCCGAAAGCCATGCGCCGAGGGAGTTTTCTGGCTTCCGAAAGAGGTAATGCTCTCGGTTACAGTGGCGCGACCGCTCCGGTATCCCACCGGATTGCCTACACCTCGGCACATGCGTACCGGGGTACCTTGGCATCACCGACACATCCTGTCAAGAGTGCGCGAGAATGGCTCTCGTGCCCCGCCTGTTTCTGATCTCCCATGCGTCCACCGAGGCGCAACGCGTCGTTGCCTTTCCCAGCGACGCGCCCGTCTCCGACCGAGGACGACGGGAACTGACGAGGTCAACTGCGCCGGTCACCGACCGCGCACTCACTGCGCCGGAACTACGGACAATCGAAACGGCGGCAGCACTGGGCCTGTCCGCAGCCGTGGAACCACTACTACGCGACCTGGATTTCGGGCGGTGGACCGGCAGGACGATGGACGAGGTCTCCGAATCGGGTCTCGCTGTATGGCTCGGCGATCCGGAATCCGCCCCGCACGGAGGAGAGTCCATCCACGACCTGATCGTGCGTGTCGGCACCTGGCTCACGTCACTCATGGATTCACCGGAACGCATCGTCGCGGTGACGCACGCCGCTGTGGTGCGGGCAGCGACGCTGTGCGCGCTCGGTGCGCCCGCGTCGGCGTTCTGGCGCGTCGATGTCCGTCCCCTCGCTGTAACCCGCCTCGACGGGAGGGACGGTCGCTGGAACCTGCGGTTGGGATGAATCGCTACCAGGTCACGTCCTGCTCACAGCGCCGGCCGTCGACCGTTCCCTCGACCTGCACGGTCGCGTGCTCGAGGCCGTGCGACGACAAGGTGGTGCGCGCCGAATCGAGGATCCACTGGGGATCGTGGTCGCTCACGAGGTGCACGGTCGCGACGTCCATGCCGGTCGTCAGCGTCCACACATGCAGGTCGTGCACTCCGCACACCCCCGGCAGCGCCGCGAGATCCAGGCGCAGCGCCTCGACATCGAGGTGGGCGGGCGACGCCTGGGTGAGAATCCGCAGCGACGCGGCCGCGAGACGCAGCGCGCGGGGGACGACCCACACGGAGATCAGGACACCGACGACGACGTCGGCGAGGGTCCAGCCGAAGGCTAGGACCATAATTCCCGCGACGAGGACGCCGACGCTGCCGACCGTATCGGCGAGCACCTCCGTGTAGGCACCACGCACGGCGAGGCTGCCCTCGGCGTCGGGGCGCAGCATGATCATCACGACGATGTTCGCGACGAGGCCCGCGACCGCCGTGACGATCATGGGCATGCCCGGCAGTTCGGGTGAGTCGCCGATTCGGCTGATCGCCTCGTAGAAGACCCAGCCCGCGACACCGAGAAGCAGGACCGCATTGGCCATCGCGGTGAGCACCTCGGCGCGATGCCATCCGAAGGTGCGCGCGGCAGCGGCGCTTCCACGGCGCGCGAGGATCAGTGCGACCAGCCCCATCGCCACTCCCACCACGTCGGTGAGCATGTGGCCCGCGTCGGCGAGCAGCGCGAGGGAACCTATCCACACCCCCACCCCCGCCTCGACCACGAGGAAGACCAGCAGGATGCCCAGCGCGACGGCCATCCGCTTGATGACTCCAGGGGACGGCCCGGCGCTACCACCGTGTCCGTGGCCAACGCCGTGCGAATGTCCGTGACCGGAACCCATGGCCCTCCTTCCGGGGTCCCGGCCATCGTATGCATGAATGCGCATGTATTCAACGGCTACGACCACCGACGTGGGTCAGGACTCCGGTTCGTAGGCGGGCCGGTCGACCGTCGGCGGAAGGGTCGCAATCGCCGAGATCCGTTTCAGCCCGGCGACCTGCAACAAGTCCACGACCAGCGACCGCATCTGCGCGAACACGACCGTCGCCGATACGCCCGCGCCCTCGACGAGATCGGGGCTCAGCTTCTTCGCGACGTGGCGCAGTACGCGCGCGGCCTCGGCCCGGTCGGGTTGCTCCCCCGGGTCCGAAAGCGCCATCTCACGGAGCACGTCGACGGCATCGGCAAGTTCCTCGAATCGGGAGACGAGCCGCGAGTCGAGGATTTCGTCGTCCCGGACCAGGGTGAGCGACCGCCGGGTGAGCACGCGGACGTTTCGCATCGCGTTGTCGATCGGATCGGCTGCCGCCGCCAGCACCGCGAGGCGTGAGCGGCTGTTCCAGTACAGCGGGGAGATCCGGCTGATCTCCCGGCCACCCTTGAGGTGCGTGCGCATGGCGTCGATCGCCGGCTGGGTCGCGCGGGCCTCGCGCAGTGCCTCTTCGATCGGTTTCGGGTTGTTCTCGACCAACCCGGCCTCGACCTTGCGCAGGACATCCGCGGCAGTGCCGAGGATCTCCGCGGCGTTGCGGCGCGCGCGCCGAACCGGGTGCGTCGGAACCAACGCGACGACGGCGATCCCCACGAGTCCGCCGACCAACGCGTCGACCATCCGGTCGAAACCGCCGGTCTCGCCGGGTGGAAGGAGGGTCGCGACCAGCACCGCGGAGTTGCCGGCCTGGATCGCGAAGATCGGGCCGCTGTTGAGCGCCACCGCGGTGGCCATCGCGAGTGCCACGACGAGCGCGATCTGCCACGGCCCGGATCCGATGAGCGAGACGATCAGATCGCCGACACCGATTCCGACGGTGACGCCGCACACCAGTTCGACGCTGCGGCGCAGCCGTGCGCCGAGCGAGAGGCCGAGCGACACCACCGCCGCGATCGGAGCGAAGAACGGTGTGGCGTGGTGGATGACGTCTCTGGCCACCCACCACGCGATGCCCGCGGCGAGCGCGCACTGCACGATCGGCAGCGCGGACGAACGCAGGCGTCGCCCGGACCCCTTCAGGCGCTCCCGCACGTCCCCGCGGGCGGGAAAGCGCCTACTCGACGCCAAGTGCTTCCGCCGCGCGGGGGTCGCAATCCTCCAGAAGGTCGAGGCAACGCGCGTGCTCGTCTACCTCACCGATGTTCTTGGCGGCCGTGGCGAGAGCGGCGACGCAGCGCAGGAAGCCGCGGTTCGGTTCGTGGCTGTAGGGGACGGGACCGAAACCCTTCCATCCGTTCCGGCGAAGCTGGTCGAGACCACGGTGATAACCGGTGCGGGCGTAGGCGTAGGCGGCGATGGTGTCGCCACGCTCGTGCGCAGCTTCCGCGAGGTAGGCCCAGGCGATCGAGGCGGTGGGGTGCTCGGCCGCGACCTTCGCCGGGTCCTCTCCGTTGAGCAGAGCCGACTCCGCTTCGTCGTCGCCGGGAAGGAGGGTGGGCTGGGGTCCGAGAAGATCACCGAATGACGTCATGGGCCCATTCTGCCCGTCTCGTCCCGTCGGTCGATAGGCTGCCCGGGAAACCGCAGTCCGTCGAACGAGGTGCAAGCGCGTGCCCGATCCGAACAACGAAGCCCCGACCGAACAGAAGCCGACCGAAAAGCCGACGTCCACGGACTCCGGCACCGCCACCACGGACGACGATTCTCCGGCCGGTCCGGAGCACACCGTCGACCCGTCAGCCGAGCCCGGCAAGGAACCGCAGGCCGAGACCGCGGAGGCTCCGGCGAGTGAGGATGCTGCGGCAGCGGACGAATCTGCGATTGCCGTGGACTCCTCGACCACGGAGGAACCTGCCGCGGTCCAGCGTCCTGCAGAGCCCGAGCTTCCTGCAGAGCCCGAGCACCCGGCAGTGACCGAACCCTCCTCGGCGACCGAAGATCTCCCGACAACCGCGATGCCCGCGATCACCGAGGACCGTCCGGCGACCGGGAAACCGGCCCCGGCCCCGGCCCCGGCCGAGAGTCCTGCGGCACCCGAGAAACCTGCGGCAACCGAGAAACCTGCGACGGCCGAGCCGACGACGGCGAGCGAGGAGCCTGCCCCGGCTGAGCCGACGGCGAGCGAGGAACCCGCGGCAACCGAACAGGTCGCGGCGACCGAGGAATCCGCGGCAACAGTGCGTTTCGCGGCCATCCGCAAACCTGCGGCAGCCGAGGACAATGCCGAACCCGCCGGGGCCTCGTCCGTCGACGACGCGAGCGCCGGGCAACCGTCACCGATCTCGTCGGACACCGAAGCGGCACCCGGCGCGACCGACGCACCCACCGTGCGGATCCCGGTCACCGCGCATGTCCCGAAGCCGCCTCCGGAGCGCATCGTGCCCCGGAACGCTCAGCCCGTGGCCGTGCGCCCCGAACCGGCACCGGTGCAACTGCAGCCGACTCCGACGCGGATACCGCCGTCTCCGGACAAGGACCGTCGACGCCGGATGGTCGCCGCCGGTATCGGTGCGGCCGTCGTCGTGGCTGTGATCGCCGCGGTCGTGCTCGCCGTCGTCCTTCAGGACCGTGCGCAGAACTCCCCCGAGAGCCGGATCCGGGCGAGCATCGGCACGTTCGTGGGTGGCCTCACCGACGGGGATCTCGGCACGCTGCAAACGTCGACCTGTGGGGCGCTCGCCGAGTTCTACTCGTCGGTCGATCCGGCCGAGTTCGGCAGTATCCACGACCTCGCAGTGCAGGACGGCTCCATCCCCGTCGTGACGAGTGTCGACCGCATTCAGATCACCGAGGACACCGCCGTCGCCCAGGTCACCGCCCACACCACCCGCAACCCAGCAGACGTCACCGACCGCACTTTCGATCTCGCCCTCGTCGGCGACGAGTGGAAGGTCTGCAGCGAGTAACCCGGACAATACGAACGGGGCGCCGACCTGAGGCCGGCGCCCCGTTCGTTTCGAACAGCGACTCCCGATTGCCGGATTACTACTCGGCAGGCCGACTATGCGGCAGGCACTACTTGGCGGAGACGGAACGTCCCGCGGACCGGAGATCGTTGCATGCCTCGATGACGCGCTCGGTCATCGATGCCTCTGCCTTCTTCAGGTAGCTGCGGGGGTCGTAGACCTTCTTGTTGCCGACCTCGCCGTCGATCTTGAGCACGCCGTCGTAGTTCGAGAACATGTGCCCCGCGATCGGGCGGGTGAAGGCGTACTGCGTGTCGGTGTCGACGTTCATCTTCACGACGCCGTAGCCGAGCGCTTCGTCGATCTCGGACTTCAGCGAACCGGAACCACCGTGGAACACGAGGTCGAACGGCTTCGAGCCCTCGGGAAGACCCAGCTTCGACGAGGCGACGGCCTGACCCTCGGCCAGAACAGCCGGCTTCAGCTTGACGTTGCCGGGCTTGTAGACGCCGTGCACGTTGCCGAAGGTCGCGGCGAGCAGGTAGTGGCCCCTGTCGCCCGCACCCAGCGCGTCGACGGTCTTCTCGAAATCTTCGACGGTCGTGTAGAGCTTGTCGTTGATGGCGTTCTCGACGCCGTCCTCTTCACCGCCGACAACGCCGATCTCGATTTCCAGGATGATCTTCGCGGCGGCAGCATCCGCGAGGAGCTGCTGCGCGATCTCCAGGTTCTCGTCGATCGGGATGGCCGAGCCGTCCCACATGTGCGACTGGAACAGCGGGTTCTTGCCCGCGTCGACGCGTTCCTTCGAGATCGCGATGAGCGGACGGACGTAGCTGTCGAGCTTGTCCTTGGGGCAGTGGTCGGTGTGCAGCGCGATGGTGACGTCGTACTTGGCGGCAACCACGTGCGCGAACTCGGCGAGCGCGACGGCGCCGGTCACCATGTCCTTGACGCCCAGGCCCGAACCGAACTCGGCCCCACCGGTGGAGAACTGGATGATGCCGTCGCTACCGGCGTCCGCGAAGCCCTTGATCGCGGCATTGATGGTTTCGGACGAGGTGCAGTTGATCGCCGGGAATGCGAACGAATGCTCCTTGGCGGTAGCAAGCATCTCGGCATAGATCTCGGGAGTCGCGATAGGCACAGCGGCTGTCCTCCAGTGAGAAGTCGATCGGCGCCCCGCCGGGGTGTGGCAGGTGCCGTGGTTGTCCTTGCAGTATGTCAACTGACACGCCCGGTTCATACCCGGGCCGGGTTCGGTACCGTCCCGCCGCGGTGTCGCGATTCGGGTCCGTCACCCAGGCGCCGGTACCCTGGCGAACGTGACTTTGGTAGAAGCCTCGGAATCTGTGACCAATTTGGCCTTGTTGCCCGGGTTTCTGGACCCCGTCAACCTTCTGAACTCGTTCGGCACATGGATGCTCATCGGCCTGCTGGTCGTGGTGTTCATCGAATCCGGACTGCTGTTCCCGCTGCTCCCCGGCGACTCCCTCCTGTTCACCGCAGGGCTCATCGCGGCGGCGAAGTCGGCGGAGGTCGAACCGTTCGCGCCGTTGTGGGTGCTCATGGTGACGATCCCGATCGCGGCGGTCCTCGGTGACCAGGTCGGGTACTTCATCGGAACCAAGGGCGGCGCGAAGCTCTTCAAGAGCGACGACGCGAAGATCTTCAAGAAGAGCTACCTCGACGAGTCACACCGCTTCTTCCTGCGGCACGGCCCGGCCATGATCTTCCTGGCGCGCTTCGTGCCCATCGTGCGCACGTACGCGCCGCTCGTCGCCGGCGCCGCGAAGATGCCGTACCGCGTGTTCATCACCTACAACGTCATCGGCGGCATCGCGTGGGGCGCGGGCGTGACTCTGCTGGGTTACCTGCTCGGCCAGATCACGTTCATCGCCGACAACGTCGACTACATCTTCCTGCTGATCGTGTTCGTGTCGGTGCTGCCGATCCTCAACGAGGTCGTCAAGCGCTTCCTCGCGTCGCGTCGCGCCCCCGCGGCCGCGCCTGCCGGTAGCGACACCGAGCCCGAGACGACGCCCATCCCGCGCATCACCCGCGGCGAATAGGCCTCACGTCGTAGAAGGTGGTTGCCCCCGGTTCGCCGGGGGCAACCACCTTTTCTCGTCTGTGGGGGTAGCGGAGGCTCAGGGCGTTGCAGGTTTTGGCGCCCGTTCGGCGGCAACGGCGTGCGCGGCCTCCATGAGCATCCAGCCTCCGAGTTGCACCGACAGGTCGCGCTCTGCAACGGCCGACCCGCGCACGCTGCCGTGGGAGAACTGCGCGATCGCGGCCCCGAAATCGGGAAAGCGGGCCTGTCTGGTCCAGTCCTCACCGAACAATGGCAGTTCTTCGACCTGAAGACGGTTCTCCCACGCGGCCTCCGCGGAGACCAGCACGATCCGCGCGGCCGTGTTGCGAGCGCGTACGTCGTCGTCGTCCTGCACGGGCAGGGTCGTCGCGACCATCGCGAGATACCGGGCGAGAATGCCGTTGAACAGGCCGCCGTCGCCCCCGCCGCCTCCGGCGATCACGCTGCGTTCGGTGAGGTTGTCGTCGACGGCCTCGACGAGGCGGTGCACGCGTTCCCGGTGCCTGGAGTCGCCGAGTTGCACGGCGAGTTCGGTTTCCAGCCCGAGCGTGACGCCCTGGCAGTAGCTGTAGACGGCACGTTCGTGCACCCCGTTGCGGATGCCGTCGAGGATGAGGCCCGTCTCGGGATCCATGAGCGTCTCGTCGATCCAGTCCGCCATTTCCTGTGCCCGCCACACCTTGCCTGCGCGAGCGAGCAGCAGTGCTGCGGGGGCGTTCGCCGGAGCGTTGTAGAAGTCGTCCCGGCGACGCCACGGGATACCGCCACCCTGGTCGGGTGCCCATGCGTCGGACAACTCACCGACGATCGTGTCGAGCGCGGAACGGTGGTCGACATACAGGTGACGCTGGGCGCGTTCGAGCGCCAGGCCGAGCCATGCCATGTCGTCGAAGTAGTCGTTGGTCCAGCCCGTGAGGTTGCGGATGCGGTGCGCGCGGGTCAGGCGCACCACGCGGCGGCGCCGCCGGGACGTCGCCTCACGTTCGGTGGCGTCGACGGCCAGGTCGATCAGATGCGCCTGCCACCAGTAGTGCCACGTCCCGAAAATTCGCTCACGCCGCGCCGCGGGCCATCCGACCACGCCCAGCGCTGTGCCCGGCAACGCCCACAGCCTGCGCACGTGACGGGACATCACGGCGGTCTCCGCAGCGTCTGCGCGCTCCGACCACAGCCCGGGCATAACGTTCATCATCCTCATCCCACAATGCCTGCAAAATCCCACCGCGACACCCGTCAGGTGCCGGATTCTTCATCCCCGTTCGGGCGGCGCGCGTTACCGCGCCCGAGTGAGATCGTTACCACGCATCGGAGAGATCGGCGTGCTGCCTGATCCAGGCGTGCATCGCGATCCCGGCGGCGACTCCGGCGTTCACCGAGCGAGTCGAACCGAACTGGGCGATGGAGACGGTCATCGACGCCACGTCCCGGGCACGTTCGGTTACCCCGGGCCCCTCCTGGCCGAACAACATAAGGCAGTTGCGCGGCAGAGTGACCGTCTCGAGAGGTACCGATCCGGGAGTGTTGTCCACCGCGACAACCGTCAACCCCCGGGCGGCGGCCCACTCGAGCAGGGTGTCGACGTCGGGGTGGTGCATCAGGTGCTGGTAGCGGTCGGTGACCATGGCCCCGCGCCGATTCCAGCGACGCCGGCCGACGATGTGCACGGTGTCGACCGCGAACGCGTTCGCCGTGCGCACCACGGTCCCGATGTTGGCGTCGTGCCCGAAGTTCTCGATGGCCACGTGCAACGGGTGCCGACGACGGTCGATGTCCGCGACGATCGCCTCTCGCGTCCAGTAGCGGTAGGCGTCGACGACATTGCGGCGGTCGCCGTGCGCGAGCAGTTCGGGATCGTAGCGGGGGTCGGTCGGAGGCTCGGTCCCGAATTCGTCGACCCACGGACCGACGCCGTTCGGGTGCTCTCCCCACTCGGTCGGGCCGGGAATCTCCTCCGCCAGGGCGTGCTCGTCGGCCTGGGTATGTTCGTCGGCCCTGATGTGTTCGTGGGTGGTCACGTCAGAAGGTTTCGTTCGAACCGGAGGCGATGGTGAAGCCGTGCCCGGTGCTGTCGTTCGCGCACGTCACGTCGACGTCCGTGGTGGTGCAGGTGTAACCCAGCTTCGCGAGTGTGGAACCGGGCGGCAGTACCGGGCTCGCTCCGTCGGGCGAGAGGTACACGGGACCACCCGAGCAGAGGAACTCCCCCGGTCCGGTGTCCTGGACCCGGATGCCGTGGCCCCAGTTGACGATACAGTTGTCGGGTTGCGGGGGAACCGGGTCGGTCGCCCCCTCGCAGCCCGCCTCGGTGCGGGTCGGCAGGCGGACGATGCCGCACTGGAACGCTCCGTCGGGGCTCGCGAAGTAGTACGACTCGTTGCGCTCGTATTCGACGTCGACCAGCGTGGTTTCGGGCGCCGGCGGGGTGGTTTCGGGCGCCGGCGGGGTGGTCTCGGGCGTCGCGGAAGTGGTGGTGGGCGTCGCGGGCTGTTCGGTCGTCGTGACGGCCGGAGCGGAGGTCGAACTCGCTGCGGCGGACGTTTCGGCCTGCGGCTCGTCGGCGGCGGACGAACCGCACCCGGTCAGGACCAGTGCGGCGCACGCGGCCACCGCGATCGAGGACAACCGACTTCTCACGTAACACCCTCCCGACGATGTGCGGAGCTCACTCTATCGATGAGGCAGCGGCGACCCGCCACCCGCCGTACTCACGCCCGATTTGCGATCGATGCATCGCGACAACGCGGCCACGGCGTCGGTCCTCCGGTTTACCCTTGGACGCGGAGGGAGTCATGCAGCACCGTCGAACCGTGTACACCGTCGCCTTCGTGACGACGGCGTATCTCATCGTGTTCTCGCTGTGGCTCAACCTGTTCTATCCGAAGTCCGAGCCGGGGACGCTGGGCTTCCAGATCGTCTTTCTGGTGTGCCTCTACGGCACCGTACTGGGCTTGTCGATGGTGTTCTCCGACCGCGCGTCCAAGGTGCAGCGCAAGATCGAGCGCGAAGGGTTCGAAGGGTGGGCGACCGTCCGGTCCGCGAAACCCGTCCGTACGACCCGCTCGGGTCAGCTCACCGAACTCGACCTCGATCTGATGGTCCCCGGTTCCGAGCCCTACCACGGGAAGGTCTTCTACGAGGTAGCTCGTAAGCACCTGCCGCGGTACACCCCCGGACAGGTGGTGACGATCTTCGTCGACCCCGACGACCGGGACCGGATCCTGCTGTTCCCCTAGTCCGTCGCTATCGAGTAGTCCGCCGCTATCGAGCGTTCCGGCGCGCGAGCGCGAGCATTCCCTCGACGAGGAGTGCTTGCGCCGCCACGTAGGTCACCAGTACGAATCCCTCTGCGGCGGCCCGAGCGCGTTCGTTCTTCAGCAGCGTCCGACGCAGGACGATCGATCCGTCGGAGGCCGTGAAGACCAGTCCGCCCAGCCCGAGCCAGCTACGCCGGTCCGTGCCGGGTACGGCGATCCCAGCGAACTGCGGCGCCCCGGGTGCCAGGGACGGATCGCCGGCGAGCGTCGCGGTGGTGCCGAGCACGGCGCCGTAGGCGGTCAGGGGCACCGCGACCGGACGGCTGCTGGCGCCGAGCAGTCCTGCAGCACCGAGGACCGCACCCGCGCGTTGTATCGCGGCGCTCCTGCTCACCCGGGCACCGTGCCGGACGAGCACCGTCGAGTACGCAGCCTGCATCACGGCGAACGAACCGGCGCCGCGCAGGATCCGCGGGTCCTCGTCGGAACGGATCATGAAGACGTCGCCGGCCGTCGCAGCGGCGAGACCGGTGAGCAGCAGTGCCGTGTCGACCGGGGTGGTTTCGCGCGAATTCCGCAGCACCCGGACCGCGAGAGCGGGTCCGATGAGGGGTTTCGCGACGCGCTGCCAGCTTTCCCTGTCGCACACTGCACCGGCGACGGTCGCTGCGGTCGCCGCCGCGAGGACCACGTGTTCTGCGCCCCACGGACGTCGACCGAACCAACTCATGGGCCGCACAGTACCCGTCGGCATCACCGGGTCGTTCTCACGTCCCGAACGACTATCGGCAACGACGGGCGGCTCCCGCCGGTGTCGCCCGCAGGAAGGCGGGGGCGGGAAGCCCACGTCGAGCAGCGGCGTCGGCGACTGCCGCCTCGATCGCGGCGGCGCGGCCGAGTTCGCACAACACGATCGCCGAACCACCGAATCCCCCGCCGACCATCCGGGCTCCCGACGCACCCGCAGCACGGGCGGCGTCGACCGCGGTGTCGAGTTCGAGACAACTGACCTCGAAGTCGTCGCGCAGCGACCGGTGCGACGCGTCGAGCAGGGCTCCGAGTTCGTGAATCCGGCCCGTCCGCAGAGCATCGGCAGCGAGCCGAACCCGGTCGATCTCCGTGACGACGTGCCGGGCGCGGCGGCGCAGCACCGGGTCGTCGAGTCCGTCGACCGACGAGGCGTCGCGCAGCGTCGCAACCCCGAGGAGCCGCGTGGCGTCCTCCACCGCGCGGCGTCGCTCGCCGTACTGCCCGTCGACGAGGCGGTGGGCGGTGCGGGTGTCGACGACCAGGATCGTCATGTCGTGTGCCGCCGGGTCGAAGGGGACATGCTCGACGCTGCCGTCTGCGCAATCCAGCAGCAGTGCGTGACCGGCACGCCCCCGCAAAGCGATCTGCTGGTCCATTCCGCCGGTGGGTGCTCCGACGTACTCGTTCTCCGCGACGACACAGGCACCGGCAAGCCGGTCGCGGCCCGCATCGTCGGTGGGCAGCCCGTACATCTCGGCCACCGCCAGCGCGACCGCCGCCTCGAGGGCAGCGGACGATGAAAGCCCGGACCCCACAGTGACATCCGACGAAATCGCGATGTCGAGACCGGCACAACCCGGGGGGTCGAGTGCGTACAGGACACCGGCGACGTATGCGGCCCATCCGCTCGGTCGCGCGCGCCCGCGCAACGACGACAGGTCGGTTTCGACCCGGTCGAATCCGGTGCTCACCATGCGCACCCGGCCGTCGCTGCGGCGGCGCACCCCGGCCGCCGTTATCTGCTCCAGCGCGATCGGCAGACACAATCCGCCCGCGTAATCGACATGCTCGCCGATGAGATTGACACGCCCCGGCGCGCACCACACACCGTCCGGTTCACCGCCGAAGGACTCGGTGAACCTCTGCGCCGCATCGTCGTAGACCGTCATGTGCCCACCTCCCGCAGGCGCGCCGCGATGCGTTCCGGGGTGGTGTCGCTGATCCACGCCCCCATCGCAGACTCCGACCCCGCGAGGTATTTGAGTTTGTCGGGGGCACGACGCAGCGAAAAGATCTGGCAGAACAAGCGCCCGTGTTCACGATCCTCACCGACCGGTGCCTGGTGCCACGCCGCAATGTACGGAACGCGGTCGACACCGTCGAAGAAGTGATCGACGCGAGCGAGCATGTCGCACTGGAGCATTGCGAGTTCGTCGCGTTCGGCATCGCTGAGCGCAGCGAGATCGGGGACGTCGCGGTGCGGTGCGAGATGAACTTCGACCGGCCAGCGCGCGGCGGCGGGCACATAGGCGGTCCAGTCGCGGCCCGACCACACCACGCGGGTTTCCGCACGACGTTCGGCGTCGAGCACGTCGCGCTGCAACGACCGACCGGTGCGCGCACGATGTTCCCGCGCACGCTCGACGAGTGTCGTGGTGCGCGGTGGGAGGAAGGGATAGGCGTAGATCTGGCCGTGCGGATGCTGAAGTGTCACACCGATTTCGGCGCCGCGGTTCTCGAAGCAGAACACCTGTCGCACCCCCGGCACGGCCGACAGGGCGGCGGTGCGGGCGGCGAGAGCGTCGATGACGGTCCGTGCCCGCGAGGAGCCGAGATCAGCGAACCGTGCGTCGTGGTCGGGAGTGAACGCCACGACTTCACATCGCCCGTCGGCGGGACGGCGCGACCACAAGGTGTCGTGATCGGTGCCTGCGGATTCGCTGCCGTCACCGTGGGCACCGAGGGCCGGGAATCGGTTCTCGAAGACGACGACGTCGTAGTCGTCGGCCGGAATCTCGGTGGTCGTCTCGGGGGAACTCGGGCACAGGGGGCAGTCGACGGCGGCGGGCAGAAAGGTGCGGTCCATGCGATGGGCCGCGAAGGTGACCCACTCTCCGGTGAGCGGGTCGCGCCGCAACTCCGACGCCTTAGCGACCGGCGGCAATGCGCGCCGGTCGCTGGCGTCGCGAGTCGCGGAGCCGGACACGAACGGTTCGGTGTCGTCGAAGTAGATCAGCTCGCGGCCGTCCGCGAGCCTCGTGACCGTCTGCCGGACCCGTTCGCCCACGGGGCTACTCGCCGGCCAGGCCCAGGTCGTCGAGTCCGAGCAGGGAACGGTATTCCACGCCCTCAGCGGCGATGACCTCGTCGGCGCCGGTGGCGCGGTCGACGACGGTCGCAACGCCCACCACGACTGCGCCCGCATCGCGCAGCGCCTTGACGGCCGTGAGCGGGGAGTTGCCGGTGGTGGTGGTGTCCTCCACGACGAGGACTCGCTTGCCCGTCACGTCCGGTCCCTCGATCTGGCGTTGCATCCCGTGGGCTTTCGCGGCCTTGCGGACGACGAACGCGTCGATCGGACGTCCGGGAGCGTGCATCACGGCCATCGCGACGGGGTCGGCGCCCATCGTCAGCCCACCGACGGCGTCGAAGTCCCAGTCGGCGACGAGTTCGCGGAGCAACTTGCCGATCAGCGGAGCAGCGCGGTGATGCAGGGTCGCGCGGCGCAGATCCACGTAGTAGTCGGCTTCCTTGCCGGACGACAACGTCACCCGGCCGTGCACCACCGCCAGCTCACGTACCAGTGCTGCCAGTTCGTCACGGTCACTCATGTCGCGTCCCTCGTCGTCGTCTCGCGCGGCCGCCCGGTTGGCAGCGCTGCGTCGGCAACGAGCCTAGTCGCCCACCCGGAGGTCAGGCGGCGACGGGACCCGGGTGCGGTGCGAGGGTTCCGTCCTCGACGGTTGTCGCATCCTGCTCGGGAGTTGCGACCGGAGCGGGCGCCTCGAAGAGCGGCACCGGGCCGATCGCGCCGATCTTCGCGTACAGGGAGGTGGGGAAACGGCCGACCGCGTCGTTGAGCGTGGTGCCGATGTCGTTGAACACCTTGACGGCCCCGGCGATCCGCTCCTCCCGTAGCTGCAACTCGCGGGCGACCCGCACGAACGGCCAGTGGCTGACGCCGTCGAGACCACCGATGAGGTCGTGCAACGCGGCGGAGAGCGTGTTCTCCGCGGCAGCGCGTTCCGGGAGGCCGAGCCGCTGATCGCGCATCTCGATGGCGAGCGACCTGGCGCCGACGACGGGCCGGAGCAGGGCGCGGTCCACACCGGCTCCCGCCGACGCGGCGATGAGCGTGGGGACGAGGTCGTAGCGGTCGTCGAGCTCGTGGCGGAGCAGCCGCAGACTGTCGCGGTGGCGGATTCGCAGCGTCCGCAGACGCTGCACCCCCACCCGTATCCAGAGCGCCGTTGCCGCCACCAACGCCACAACAATCACCACAGCCACAGAGGTCACGTTTGAGAAATGTACTCACGTATGTGGGCGTCGCGACAGAGGGTTCCCGCGTGTCCCTCTCGCGTAGCCGTACCGTGACCTTCCGGCCCGCTCGCGCGGGTGGGTTGCGAGGTTCAGGTGCGTCCGCGCCCGTTGCCGAGACGAGCGGCGATCTTGCGCACCAGATTCTGTGGCACCAGCCGTCCGGCGGTGGCCAGCACCTTGTACTGGATCCCCGGGATGCTTCGGACCTTGCCGGATTCGAGGTCGGCGAGCGACGCGCGTACCACCTGGTCGACGTCGAGCCACAGCACGGCCGGGGTGGACGACATGTCGATCCCCGCGCGCTTGTGGAACTCGGTGCGCACGAACCCGGGGCACAGCGCCTGGATGCGCACCCCTGCCCCGGCGAGACCGCCGGCGAGCCCTTCGGTGAACGAGACCACGTACGCCTTGCTCCCGGAATAGGTGGACCCGCGGCCGGGCACCAAGCCCGCGACACTCGCGACGTTGATGATGTCGCCCCGGCCCGCGGCGATCATCGGCGGCAGGGCTGCGCGGGTGAGCTGGACGACCGCGGTGACGTTCACGTCGAGCTGGGCCTGCAGCAGTTCCGGCTCGGCGGTCCAGAATTCGCCCGTCGTCCCGAAGCCCGCGTTGTTGATCAGCATGTCGACGCCGCGCGCGAGGCGCTCCGCCACTGCGCCACGACCGTCTGCCGTGGTGAGGTCGGCGGGGAGCACTTCGGAGGACGCACCGAACCTGCGCTCGAGTTCGGCGGCGAGATCGTCGAGAGCGGTGCGATTGCGGGCGACGAGAACGAGGTCGTATCCCCGCTCGGCGAGCGTCCTCGCGAAACCTGCACCGATGCCCGAGGTAGGGCCGGTCACGAGCGCGACGGGACGCGAAGGTGAAGTCATGGCCGCCACACTAGCGGCGGAGCGCAGGAATTCGGGCGCGTCGAACGGCGACACCCTGTTTCCGAGCTCTTGCGGAGACCTCGCCCGGTTGCCTCTCCGAGTAGTGCACCATCGAACCGGAACAACGCCATCGAGCGGAAGAGGCATCGACATGAGTGATGAATCCATACCCGATCCGCACGGGGCGCTCGAGCTCGTCTCCTTGTTCTGCGGCACCGAAGCAACGCAGATCGACGGGCAGGTGATCTGCGCGCGCATGATCAACCCGTTCACCGGGCGGATCATCGACTTCCGGGCCCGCTACTACGGTAGTCCGGACGACTTGGGATGGGTCGTCCAGTTCTTCGAGGACTACGACGCCGACGATCGACGCCGGCTCGGTGGTCGACGTGCTCCGGATCTGGCGGACGCCATCAGCGGTGCGTGGGACGCGTTGAGAAGCAAGTACACCGGCGGCGGCGTCGAGCGGCCCCAGGGTCGCCCCTGATCGAGCTCTCAGCCTTACGACCGAGGGTTCAGATCACCCGACGAGGTCCTCCGAGCCTTCCACAGGACCGAAGACCATCGAGTCGTCGACCTTGCTCATCCGGTGAGCGACGGCGTCGAGGTAGTAGTTGTGACGGACCCGCCAGTGCCCTCGGGTGCCCGACTTCGGCAGCGCGTCCGGCGAGCGTTGCACGTATCCGGCCTCGAGGTCCCAGAGCGGTTGCGCGCTCATCGGCTCGGCACCCAGGTGAGGATAAGCACGGGTGTAACCGTTCTCCCGCATGTATCCGACGAGGTTCGCGATCGAACGCGCCGTCATGTCGGCCCGCAGTGTCCACGAGGCGTTGGTGTAACCGACGGACCAGGCGAGATTGGGGACGTCCTCGATCAGGTGGCTCTTGAAGACGAATCGGTCGTGCGGTTTCACCTCGTCACCGTCGACCACCAGGCGCGTCCCGCCGAAGCCGAGCAGTTGCAGGCCCGTGGCGGTCACGATGATGTCGGCGTCGAGGTGCCGGCCGGAGACCAGTCGTACGCCGGTCTCGTCGAAGCGGTCGATGCGGTCGGTGACCATCTCCACGGAGCCCGCCGTGATGCCGCTGAACAGGTCGCCGTCGGGAACCATGCACATGCGCTGGTCCCACGGGTTGTAGGTGGGGTTGAAGTGCACGTCGACCGGATAGTCCTCCGGCAGGCCGGCTGCCACGTTCGCGCGGATCATCTTGCGGCCCAGTTTCGGGAACCGGTGCGTGAGGTGCACGATCGCCGCGGTCTGTGTCGCATAACGCCACCGGATCACCCGGTGTGCCGCCCCGGGTGGAAGGAGCTTCCGGACAATGGGTGCGAGGTATTGCTTCTGCTTGGCCGACCAGATGTACGAGGGTGAGCGCTGCAGCATCGTCACGTGCGCCGCCTTGTCGGTGAGGTTGGGGATCAGGCTCACCGCGGTCGCGCCGCTTCCGATCACGACCATGCGCTTGCCCCGGTAGTCGAGGTCCTCCGGCCAGTGCTGTGGATGCACGATCCGGCCCGTGAAGTCCTCTGCCCCGGCGAACCTCGGGGTGTAGGGCCGGTCGTAGTCGTAGTAACCGGTCGCGAAGACGACGAAACGGCACCGGTAGGTCCTGCGACGCTTGTCGGCACCCTCACCGGCCTCGACGTCCAGCGTCCAGGTGTCGGTGTCCGAGTGCCATTCGGCGGTCACCACGTGCTGCTCGAAGCGGATGCGGTCGGCGATGCCGAACTTGCGCGCGGTGTGCTCGATGTAGTCCCTGATATCTGCGCCTTCGGCCAGTGCGCCCGGCTTCGCCCACGGCTCGAAGGGGTAACTGAGCGAATAGATGTCGCTGTCGGACCTCACGCCCGGATAACGGAAAAGATCCCAGGTCCCGCCGACGCGCTGCCTGCGCTCGAGGACCAGGTAGTCGCAGCCGGGATTCTGCTCGAGGAGCCGATAGGCGCAGTCGATGCCCGACAGTCCCGCCCCGATGATGATCACGTCGTGCGGGGTGTCGTTCGCGGGTGTGTGAGAACTGCCGGCCACGTGGGACCTCCTGGTCGAGACGCCCCCCGGTGCTGCCATCATGCAACATTCGTCATCAGATGTGAGCGTTATCACACTCGCAGAGGAGGAAGCATCACGGCTTCCTGTCCCAGCGAGACGCGGTCACTGGATGCGGTGGAAGAGTTCGGCAGTGGCCGGGGCGGGCAGTCCTACCGCGATCCGGCGACCTGGGTCAGCGGTGCGAGGACGGGCGGCCGGGGTCGTGCTCGCTGCGCGCGATTTCCTCGGATTCCGTGGATTCGACCGGGGGCGGAAGGACATGCAGGATCCCCGACAACCGGGCGACCGTTTCGATGGCCGAATCCCACTCGCGGCCGTTGCTGCCCACCGGGATCGAACCCAGGGTCCACTCTCCCTCGCTCCACAGCATCTGCACGTGGTCGGGGATGGACTGGGTGAACGCGACCATGCGCTGGTCGCACACACGACGGGCGATCTCGAGGTCGGTGGCGAACACGATGCGCGGCCCGATCGAACCGAGCAGATTCATGTCGTGGTCTTTCGGCGGCGGCGTCGACTTCAGTCGCAGGTCGATGTCCACATCCGAACCGACCTTGCGCCGGACCGCGACGATCGTCGCGGTTTCTTCGATGTCGAAGAGGGTGAAGTGCTCGCCGCGCCGGACACCCCGCACGACGTCGATCGCGCCGAGGTACTCCTGCTTGGCGAGCGCGGCGCGGTGCCAGTGCGACGGCAGTTGGTCGTCCGATGCCGTGTACTTGTAGCCCTGGGCACGTGCCCAGATCTCACGCACACGCCCGGATTGTTCACGCCGGGTGCGGTCGACATAGAGCAGTGCGAGCGCACCGAGCAGTGCGACCGCGGCGAGAGCAAACCACAAGAACGTCATCGACACGAAAGCCTAGCGTGCTCAGCGACCCGGACCGTCGAATGACGGTATCGACGCGCTGACGACGGTCTCGGCCGTCATGCTGCCCGCTTCGACGGGAGTGCCGGTCGCGACCACGGCCGAGCCGACGGTCAATGCGGACGGATCGTCGCCCGAGAGCGTGATGATCTGGGTGTCGGGCGTGAGCAACACGGTGACCAGCGATCCGCCGATCCCGCTGATCGTCAGGCTCGAGCCGTCGTTCGAGGTAACCGTGCCGACCACTGCCCCGGAGTCACCGATGATCTCCCCGAGACCGCCGGGAAGCTCGTCGAGGGGAGGAATCGACGGGGATTCCTCCGGCGACGGGCTCGGCGAAAGCGGCGCGGCAGGTGCCTGCGTCGTGAACTGGCGGGCGCCGGTGGCCGAGTCGGATTCACCGTCGATCTTGCTCACGAGGAATCCGATAGTTCCTCCGAGCGCGATGAGGACCACCACTGCGAGCAGGAGGATTCCCCATCGCGGGCCGCGCGGAGCCTTCTTCGAACCGTCCGCACCGGGCGGGCCCTCGGGAGGCATCGTGGGCGGATAGCCGGGGGGCTGGTTCGGCGGTTGCCCGAACGCCTGTGTGGGCTGGTAACCCTGCGCCGCCTGGTATCCCGCCGTGGGCTGCTGTATCGGCTCGAACTGCTGCGTGGGTTGGTACTGCTGCGTGGGCCCGTACTGCTGCGTGGGCCCGTACTGCTGCGTGGGTTGGTACTGCTGGGCGGGTCCGTACTGCTGTGTCGGCCCGAACTGCTGTGTGGGCTGGTAACCCACCGGTGCCGCCCCAGCCGGCGGGTAACCCTGACCCGGCGAATGAGGCTGGGCCGGGTAGGCCTGGGTCTGCTGATCAGCCTGGGAGTTGGGAGCGGCCTGTGGCATGGCGGAGGGAGGACCGGGCTCCGGATACACCAGGGTCGGGTTCGAGACCGGTGTCCCGTACGCCGCAGTGGGGTCGTCGGTGTGCAGCACACGAGTGTCGTCGGGTGCTGTGCTCTCCTGCGCCTGCGTCGGGCCCTGCTGCGATTCGTCGGGCGGCGTACCACCGTGCGACTCGTCGAGCGCGTAGGCCCGCTCCTGCGGCGTGCGCGGATCATGCGGCTCTGTCATAACCCCTCCCACAGTAAACGTGCGCGTTTCCGGTAGCGAGTGCTACCGGAAACGCGCACGAGGGAGAGCCAATCAGTTACCGATGACGAGCCTGTCGCCGTCGTCGCTGACACCCACCGGGACGGTGTCGCCGTCCTTGATCTCTCCGGCCAGCAGCTTCTTGGCGAGCTGGTCGCCGATGGCCTGCTGGATGAGCCGTCGCAGCGGACGCGCACCGAACTGCGGATCGTATCCACGCACCGCCAGCCACAGCCGAGCACTGGAGTTGACGTCGAGCGTCAGACGCCGTGCCTCGAGCCGCTCTGCCAGCTGCGCCAGCTGGATGTCGACGATCTGCGCGAGCTGTCCTTCCGACAGCGGATCGAACACGACCACATCGTCGAGCCGGTTGATGAACTCCGGCTTGAACGCTGCCCGTACCGCCGCCATCACGTGGTCCTTGTCGCCTCCGGCGCCCAGGTTGGACGTGAGGATCAGGATCGTGTTGCGGAAGTCGACGGTACGTCCCTGCCCGTCGGTGAGCCGGCCGTCGTCGAGCACCTGGAGCAGCGTGTCGAACACGTCGGGGTGAGCCTTCTCGACCTCGTCGAACAGCACCACCGAGTACGGGCGGCGCCGCACGGCTTCGGTGAGCTGACCACCCGACTCGTAGCCGACATAGCCCGGAGGGGCACCGACCAGGCGCGCCACCGAGTGCTTCTCGCTGTACTCCGACATGTCGATGCGCACCATGGCGCGCTCGTCGTCGAACAGGAAATCGGCGAGCGCCTTGGCCAACTCGGTCTTGCCGACACCGGTGGGGCCGAGGAACAGGAACGAGCCCGTCGGACGGTTCGGGTCGGACACACCGGCCCGCGCCCGCCGCACGGCATCGGACACCGACTGGACCGCACGGTCCTGGCCGACGACACGCTTACCGAGTTCGTCCTCCATCCGGAGCAGCTTCGCGGTCTCACCTTCGAGCAGACGCCCGGCCGGGATGCCCGTCCAAGCGGCGACGACATCGGCGACGTCGTCCGGCCCGACCTCTTCCTTGAGCATCACGTCGTCACCGGTGCCGGTTCCCGACGCGGCCGCGGCGGCCTCGAGCTGCTTCTCCAGTTCGGGGATGCGGCCGTACCGGAGCTCGGCGACCTTGCCGAGATCGCCGTCGCGCTCGGCCCGTTCCTCCTCGCCGCGCAGCGCTTCCAACTGCTCCTTGACCACGCGAACCGAGTCGATCGCGGTCTTCTCGTTCTGCCAGCGGGTGGTGAGCTGATTGAGCCGTTCGCGTTCGTCGGCGAGTTCGGCCCGCAGCTTTTCGAGACGATCCTTCGAGGCGGCGTCGGTTTCCTTCTCCAGCGCCATCTCTTCGATCTCGAGGCGACGGACGATCCGTTCGACCGAGTCGATCTCCTCGGGACGCGAGTCGATCTCCATGCGGAGCCGTGACGCCGCTTCGTCGACGAGGTCGATGGCCTTGTCGGGCAGGAAGCGCGAAGTGATGTACCGATCGGACAGCGTCGCGGCGGCGACGAGCGCCGAGTCGGTGATGCGCACGCCGTGGTGCACTTCGTACCGTTCCTTGAGACCACGCAGGATGCCGACGGTGTCCTCGACGCTCGGCTCGCCGACGAAGACCTGCTGGAACCGCCGTTCGAGCGCGGCGTCCTTCTCGATGTACTTGCGGTACTCCTCGAGGGTGGTCGCACCGACCAGGCGCAGTTCGCCGCGCGCGAGCATCGGCTTGATCATGTTGCCCGCGTCCATGGCGGATTCACCGGTCGCGCCGGCACCGACGATGGTGTGCAGTTCGTCGATGAACGTGATGATCTCGCCCGCGGAGTCCTTGATCTCGTCGAGCACGGCCTTGAGGCGTTCCTCGAATTCGCCGCGGAACTTCGCGCCGGCCACCATCGCGCCGAGGTCGAGAGCCACGACGGTCTTGCCGCGCAGCGATTCCGGCACGTCGCCGGCGACGACGCGCTGGGCGAGCCCCTCGACGATGGCCGTCTTGCCGACGCCGGGTTCACCGATGAGAACCGGGTTGTTCTTGGTGCGGCGCGAGAGCACCTGCACGACACGGCGAATCTCGTTGTCGCGGCCGATGACCGGGTCGAGCTTGCCCTCGCGGGCACGGGCGGTCAGATCGGTCGAGTACTTCTCGAGAGCCTGGTAGGTCGCTTCGGGATCTGCGCTGGTGACCCGGCGGTTCCCGCGGACGGCAGTGAACGCCTCCCGCAGGGCCGCGGGTGTCGCGCCCTGTCCCACAAGAAGCTTCGCTACGTCGGAGTCGCCGCTCGCGAGACCGACGAGGACGTGTTCGGTCGAGACGAATTCGTCCGAGAGTTCGGTTGCCAGCTTCTGCGCCGCCGAGAGTGCGGCGATCGCCTCACGCCCGAGTTGGGGGGTGGTGGTGGCACCGGTGGTCTGCGGCAGCGTACCGACGAGCCGATCGGCTTCGGCCCGGACCGCCGACGGATTCACGCCGACCGCTTCGAGCAGTGGCGCGGCGATGCCGTCCGCCTGGTCGAGCAGCGCCACCAGAAGGTGGGCCGGACGGATGTCCGGGTTGCCGGCAGTGGACGCGGCCTGGAGAGCCGCCGTCAGTGCGGCCTGAGTCTTGGTCGTCGGGTTGAACGAATCCACCGCGCGCCCCTTTCACGTCGAATGCTGGTGATTCTGTACCTGTGGACCGGTGTCCACGAGGTTCGCTATGCACAACGGATACAAGATTGAGTTTGTTCCGCTCAAGTTTCTTGATGGTGTGATTCACACCATAGCTGCGAATGGGGGATCACGGTGTAGCCGACCGGCACGTGACCGACTACAGTGGCGGCGTCCAGCAGGCGCACTACGTGGGAGGATGGCGTTGGAGACTTTCGCCATCGCGCGAGTGCAATTGAGCTTTGCGTCGATCGCGGCGACCGCTACCGGTCCCGAACGATTCGCCTCGGCTTTCTACACGACCCTGTGGTCCGAGTCCTCCGGCACCCGCGAACTGTTCCCGGCGGGCATGGAGAGCATGCGGCACCGGTTCACCACCGCGATCGGCTGGGTCGTCAACCGGTTGACCGACTTCGACGCCGTCGAGGCGTTTCTCGCCCAACTCGCACGCGACCACCGCAAGTACGGCGTCAAGCCGGAGCACTTCCGCGCGGCGGGTTACGCCCTGCTGTTCGCCGTCCGGGAATGCACTCCGTTCATCCTGTGGACTGCCTCCCTCGAACGAACCTGGGCGGAGGTGATCGGGCGGCTCGTCGAGACCATGGCCACCGCCGCGGCCACCGACGAACTCCCGGCCGTCTGGGGCGCGACGGTCGTCGGCCACGAGCGGGTGCTGCCCGACGTGGCGATCATCCGCCTCGAGACCGACACGCCGATTCCGCACTACGCCGGTCAGTACATGAGCGTGCAGATCCCCCAGCGGCCCCACATGTGGCGTTATCTGTCCGCCGCGATTCCCCCGAATCCGCACGGCCAGGTCGAGTTCCACGTGCGGCGCGTCTCGTCTGGCTGGGTCAGCCCCGCACTGGTCAACGAAGTGCGTGTCGGCGACCGCTGGCTGATCGGACCCCCTCTCGGCGGCCTGCGCGTCGATCGCGACAGCGGCCAGGACGTCCTCATGATCGCGTCCGGCACCGGTCTGGCACCGCTGCGCGCGCAGATCATGGAGATGGCGATGCGCGGCACCAATCCGCGCGTGCACCTCTTCTACGGTGGCAAGTACCCGTGCGACCTCTACGATCTCGAGACGCTGTGGCAGATCGCGATGACCAACCCGTGGCTCACCGTCGTGCCGGTCGTCGAGGAGAACGAGAACCCGTGGTGGCACCCGGTACCCGTGCGTGAAACGCCAAAGGGCCTCCACCGCACCATGTACGGGAAGCTCGGCAAGGTCGTGGGCCAGTTCGGCACGTGGGCGGATCGGCAGATCCAGATCGCCGGCTCACCGTCGATGATCCGGACGACGATCTACGCGTTGTCCGCCGCGGGCACACCACGCCAGAACATCAGCTTCGATCCGCTGTAACCCCGGACGTCAGGTGCGCTGCGAGGCCACCGCGCGAGCAAATTCCGGATGCGCCTGAGACACCACGAGTTGCGCCCCGTCGTCCCCGACATCCATTCCCAGGGCCACACGCGGGTCGATGACGCGCAACGCCACGTAGATGGGCAGGAACGACAACCCGAACACGGCGAGCAACGCGAAGCCGTAGGCCTTGGGTGCGCCCTGCACGAGCGCGAACACCAGCGCAAGGAACACGACGCCGAGCACGGTACAGGTTGTGGCCGCGGCGATCTGCCAGCGAACGCGGACGACGACACACCGCGCACACGTCGGCCACTCCAGGGCGGCAACCTGCACGGTGTACGCGGCTTCGAGCGCCGAACCGAAACCGCCCGTCTTCTCCTCGGGACGGGACGCGTCGGAGGAGACGGTCACGCGCACCCGATCGACCTCGGGTTCCCCGTGGCGAGCGCACACCGGCGGCACCGGCTCGATCGGTGTCATCGCCCCACCACCGAGCGTATTCACCGCCCCGGGACCCGGATACTCGACGGCCAGTCGCACCTCGACCCGCTGGGGTCCCCCGTTTGCCATGCGAGGGAGTATGTCAGGCCGCGCTCGGGCAGGAAAGCCGACATTTCAGGCGGCCCCGATCTACCGGTACGACGCGCGCAATGTCTTCTTGTCGAGCTTCCCGAGAGGCGTGAGCGGCAGCGAATCGAGGAAATCCACGGATTTGGGAGCGTGTACCGAACCCTTGGCGGCGCGGACCTGCTCGATCAGTTCTTCCGCGGTCACCGTCCGCCCGTCGCGCAGCACCACGCACGCCTTGACTGCCTCTCCCCACTTCTGGTCCGGCACACCGACAACCGCCACCGAGGCGACGGCGGGGTGGGACGAGATGGCGTCCTCGATCTCGCGGGGGAAGACGTTGAATCCACCGGTGACGATCATGTCCTTCTTGCGATCGACGATGGTGAGGAAGCCGTGCTTGTCGGCACGCGCCACGTCGCCCGTGTGCAACCATCCGCCGCGCAACGCTTCCGCGGTCTCGTCGGGCTTGTTCCAGTACCCCTTCATGACGAGCGGACCGCGCACGCAGATCTCACCGAGTTCGCCCTGCGGCACTTCGCGGAGATCGTCGTCGAGCAGGCGCACGTCGAGCCACGGCACCGGACGTCCACACGACGCGAGCCGCTCCGGATCGTCGGCGAGATGTTCTTCCTTGCGCAGTACCGAGATCGTCATGCCGCACTCGGACTGGCCGTAGAACTGGAAGAACACCGGGCCGAGCCGCTCGATCCCTTCCTGCAGCCGCGCCGGCGACATCGCCGAGGCGCCGTAGAAGAGCGTCTCGAGGCTCGACAGATCACGACTGTCGAGGTCGGGATGATCGAGCAGCAGATAGATCATCGTCGGGACGAGCATCGTCGCGTTGATGCGGTGCTTCTCGATGGTCTCCAGCACGAGGCCGGGTTCGAAGTACGGCAGCACGTAGAGGCAACCGCCGCGCAGCAGTGTCGGCACGAAGAACGCGGCACCCGCATGCGACAGCGGCGTGCAGATCAGGAAGCGCGGCTCGTCGGGCCACTGCCACTCGGCCATCTGGATCTGCGTGAGTGCGGCGCCGGAGCGGAACGACCCCATCACGCCCTTCGGCTTGCCGGTGGTGCCGCCCGTGTAGACCATCGACGAGGTGTCCTCGGACGACACCGGGGCGGCGACGAGACGTTGCTCGGTGAACTGCTCGGCCAGCGCGAGGATGTCGGTGCCCACGGACGAGGGGCCGAGCGAGAACAGGTTTTTCAGGGTCGGGATCTGCGCCTGGAGTTCGGCGGCCCGCTCCTCGAAGTGGTCGGGATCGAAGATGAGTGTCTCGATCTCGGCATCGGAGGTGATGTAGAGGTGGTCGGCGAGCGAACCCATCGGGTTGAGCGCACTGTTCCGGCACCCGGCGACCATCGTCGCGCCCATCGAGATGAGAACTTCGGGGCGGTTCTTGGAGAGCATCGCGACGGACGACCCCTGCCCGATGCCCACCGATGCGAGCGCCTGCTGGAATCTACTGATCGCACCGCGCATCTCCGCACCGGTGAGGACCACGTCGCCGAGGTGGAGCGCCGGACGATCCGCGCTCCGGTCGAGCGCGGTGATGAGCAGGTCCGGGGTGAAGACGGGCCGGTGCAGGTCCGCGTACTCCTCGATCATGGTCGTCCTTCCGGGTCGGGGCCGTGTTCCGGCGGGTGTGACTTCACGCAGGGTCGAGTGCTGATGTGGTCGTCGTCACCCAGCTTCCGCCACGATAACCGCACCGACCCCAAAACTGAAACACGTTCCACTCTGTCGGGGTGGGCGTTCCTCGCCTAGAGTCTGTTCGACATCGCGCCACACCACCCCGGGGGTCACGAATGCAGTCGGCTACGCCGTCATCGACCGACACCGACATCGCCGTCTCCGCAACCGTGGTCGAGCACCACCGCCTGCGGCACGATCTGGCCGTCGTCCGACTCGAATGCGACAACGACATCGTCCCGTTCCGGGCGGGCCAGTACGTGGATGTGACGGTGCCGCAACGCCCCAACCTTCCGCGTCGGCTCTCGCCCGCCTTGCCCCCGTCGATGGACGGCAAGCTCGAATTCCACGTCCGCACGGTGCCCGGCGGATGGGTCAGCAAGACGATCGTCGAATCCACGAGCCCCGGCGACGTGTGGACCGTGGGCAGTCCTCGCGGCGGGGATCTCCACATCGACGACACCGGACGCATCGTCGTGATGATCGCCGGCGGCACCGGACTGGCTCCCCTGCGCGCGTTGCTCCTCGACGTGGCACGGCGGCCGCAACCGCCGCGCACCTTCCTGTTCATGGGTGGCCGGTCGCCTCGCGACCTCTACGCGGCAGACATGCTGGCACTGCTCGGGGAAGCACTGCCCTGGCTGACGATCGTGCCGGTGACCGAGTCGCTGTACGACCCCGCGATCGGCGATCCCTTCTACGACCGGATCACCTCGCACGTCGGTGATCTCGGCATCGACCCCGACGAACTCCTCGAAGGCAGCCTCGGCGACATCGTCACCTCGTACGGGGCGTTCGGCGATCACCAGGTGCTCGTCTGCGGGTCCGCGCCGATGGTGCGCTCGACCGTGCAGAAGTTGCTCGAGACCGGGACGCCCCTCGAGAACATCCGTTACGACCCGTACTGACCTCCGGCGGCCGCGCCGCCGGGGGCATTCCGGTTACGGCGCGGCGACCCGTCCCGCGGCATCGCGCGCGGCGATGTATCCGAACACCAGGCCCTGACCGATGGTCGCGCCGGCGCCGGGGTAGCGATGGCCGAACGCGTTGGCCGCGGTGTTGCCCACGGCGTAGAGCCCGTCGATGGCGCTGCCGTCCTCGCGGAGCACGCGCGCCCGTTCGTCTGCCCGCACGCCGCCACACGTCCCCAGATCGCTCAGGGTCATCTTCACGGCGTACAGAGATCCGCGCGTGAGTGGCCGCAGATTGGGGTTGGGACGGACCGTGGGATCGCCGTAGTAGCGGTCGTAGGCGCTGCCCCCACGCCCGAACTCGGAATCCGTTCCGGCCGCGGCATCCTCGTTGAACCTGCCGAAGGTCTCGGCGAAGGTGTCCACCGGCACCCCCATCGACGCCGCGAGTTCTTCCGCGGTGGAGGCACGGTGGGCGATACCCGCCTTGTACCAGGACGCCGGCAGTGGCTGACGCGGGAACACCCCGGCCGCGAATACGTAGCTGTTGCGGTACTTCTGGTCGAAGACGATCCACATCGACTCGATCGGATCACCCGAGCGTTCACGTTCGAGCACCAACTGCCCGAACGACATGTAGTCCGAGGACTCGTTGGTGAAGCGCCGTCCGGTCTGATCGACGATGAAGGAACCGGGCAGCGACCGCTCGGCGAGCATCACCATCGGCGGCTTGCCCTGCCGGGTCGGTGCGACGGCAGGGAACCACCATGCCTGATCCATGAGATCCAGGCCGGCGCCGATCTCCTGGGCGGCCTTGATCGCGTCTCCGGTGTTGGTCTCGGCACCGAGGCTTTCGTTGTCGAGCAGGCGCTCGGACTGGAACTTGCGCCGCATCGCCATGTCGTGGTCGAAACCGCCTGCGGCGAGGACCACTCCGCGGCGCGCGGTCACCGTCACCTCACGGCCGTTCTGCTCGAGGACGGCGCCGGTGACCCGGTCGCCCTCGGTGATCAGACGCACCAGCGAGGTCTCGGTCCAGACAGGCACACCGGCCTTCAGCACACCCGCGAACAATCCCGCGGCGATCGCCTGTCCACCGGCGACATATTCACGCTTGACCGCGAGCCCGGCGACACCCTGGGCCAGCCTCTTGAAGATCCGTGGAAAACCCTTGTGCGGCACGCGCAGCATGAGGTTCATCCACTTGTAGTCGGCTCCCGTGGTGGGCATCGGAAGACTTGCTTCCATGAGTCCCGGGCGCAGACGCGAACGCTCCTCCCCCAGCACCGACAGGTCGAACGGCAGGCACTCGCAACTACGTCCGACCGCCGAACCACCCGGCAGTTCCGGGTGGTAATCGGAGTAACCCTCGGCCCAGAACAACTTCATGGGCGTGGTGCGCCGGAGCATCTCGACCGTGTCGGCGCCGTTGTCGACGAACGCCTCACCCCGCTCGACCGGCGCCGTGCCGTCCACCACCGACCGGACGTAGGTGTGGCCGCGCTCGACCGTGTCACCCGACCCGGCCTCGGCGAGAATCGGATTGGCCGGCACCCAGAACGCACCGCCGGAGCGGGCGGTGGACCCACCGACATGCGGTGATTTCTCCACGATCAGTGCCGACATTCCGAGTTCGCTCGCGGCGAGGGCCGCTGCCATACCCGTACCCGACCCGATCACGAGCAGGTCGACCTCGGTGTCACGAGCGGGGGTCACGGCCGGCAGGGGTGTCGTCGCCATCGACAGTCTCCTTCATATGGTTTGTCCGAAGGACGGTAGGGCAGTTTCCAGGTCACGCCGTTCGTGATTCCGATCACCGGGAGAGCACGAGGTCAGGTGGTCGGTGTCCCGGAAGGATCGGATCACTCTCGTCCGGTGAGGGCTTCGGTCAGATAGTCGAAAAATCCGGGGGTTTGATCGACACGCAACCGAGTCAGGTTTCTGTACGCGATCAGCCACCCGCCGCCGACCTTGCGGTATGTCTCGTGATAGTGGCCGTATCCGTGCAGGTGTTCCTCGGTCGCACCGTTCGTCCACCACAACATGTCTTCCATCGCCCAGACACCGGTTGCGGTCACGTCCGAGGTCAGGACGATCTCCGGCGTATGGCCGTGATGCACACTGGTGACCGGGATGGGCCCGTCGAGAACTCCTTCGATGGCTCGCCGCAATGCGTCCCTCCCGACCACTGCCGGTCGGCCGTCGGACTCGCCATCGACTGCGGCACCGAAGGTCTCGCTCACGACATCTTCCGTGTGCACGCTGCCGTACAGATCCCATTGCTTGGTGTCCATGTCCCGCGCCGACGGCGCGGCGGTTGTAGGAGCATTCATGACCATGCAGTCCGTACCCGACCAGACACCCAGCGCAGTACTCGACCGCGTGAGTCTCGTACTCGACGCCTTCGACGGTGTCGGCCGTCTCACGCTCGCGCAGATCGTGCGCCACACGGGTCTGCCCCGCTCCTCGGCCCATCGCATGCTCGAACGCCGTCCACGCCGAAGGGGCCGCAGCCTCCGCACAGATCGGCCATGCGGGGCCCGTCGCCAACGAAGCCAGCACGGGACTGCCCGCACTCGGACCGACCCGCCAGTTCAACCCGCTCGGCATGCGCATGGTTCGCGCGGCCACACTCGCCGATATCGACCGCATTCGCCGGGCGCACGGTGACGCAGCCCGTTATGCCGTCGAAAGTGGGTTCGACGCCGTCGAAATCCACTTCGGACACAACTACTTCGCCAGCTCGTTCCTCAGCCCGAAGATCAACAAGCGCACAGACGAGTACGGCGGGTCCCTCGCCAACCGCGCGCGCCTGGTACGCGAAACGGCGCGCACAGTGCGGGAAGCAGTCGGGGGCAAGATCGCCATCCTCGCAAAGCTGAACATGGACGACGGCGTACCGGGCGGATTCTGGCTCGACGAAGCCGTTCAGGTGGCTCAGTGGCTGGAAGAGGACGGCTCACTCGATGCCATCGAACTGACCGTGGGTAGCTCGCTCCTGAACTCGATGTACCTGTTCAAGGGCGACGTTCCCCTGCGCGAGTTCGCCGCAGAGATGCGCGAGCCGGTCCGCACCGGAATGAAGCTCGTCGGCAAGCACTTTCTCAAGCAATACCCCTATCGAGATCTCTACATGCTCGAGGACGCGCGTCAGATCCGCGCGGCCGTGAAGATGCCACTGGTTCTCCTGGGTGGTGTGACGGACCGCGCAGGCATGGACATCGCGATGGCCGAAGGCTTCGAATTCGTCGCCATGGCGCGCGCACTTCTGCGCGAGCCGGACCTGATCAACCGGATTGCCAGTGAGCCGGACCACCGATCGTTGTGCATCCACTGCAACAAGTGCATGCCCACGATCTTCACAGGCACACGTTGTGTCCTGGTGTCCCCGGATACCCGACCATGAACGCGTGCGAGGAGTGTCACAGGGGTCCACCGACCCGCGCCGGGACAGACGATCACCGCGTCCTTTCCGCTCTGCGGGATACCAGGCGTGAAGTCACCGGGAGCATGACGGACACTGGAGTAATACGGACGGTGAGAGGAGCCCTTCGATGACGGCAGAACATGCGGTGCTGGATCCGCGCACGATGCGCGACGTGATGGGCAACTTCTGCACGGGAGTCACCGTCATCACCGCCATCGACGGCGACGAACCCCTCGGCTTCGCGTGTCAGTCGTTCACGTCGGTGTCGCTGGACCCGCCGCTGGTGTCCTTCTGCCCCGCACGCACCTCCACGACGTGGCCGCGGATCCGTGAGATCGGCACCCTGGCCATCAACGTCCTGGGTGAGAGCCAGCGCACACTGTGCGCGGCGTTCGCCGTCAGCGGTGGCAACAAGTTCCGCGGTGTCGACTGGGCTCCCGGCGAGAACGGAGCCCCCGCACTCGACGGTGCGCTCGCCCGCGTGGAGGCAACCGTGGAAACCGAGCACGACGCCGGCGACCACACGATCGTCGTGGCACGCGTCACCGGCCTGACGACCCTGCACTCCAACGGACCGTTGCTGTTCTACCGCGGCACATACGGACACTTCGACCGACTGTGACGACTGCCCCGGAATAGCCGGCGTCCGCCCCTGGTTGCATCGGGGGTGTGGCCGGCTGCCGGTGGCGGGCCCCGGACGAAGGATTCTCGGTGACTGTTCCCCTCTCCATCCTCGATTTGGCCCATATCGGCAAGGGTGAAACCGCTCGCGACAGTTTCGACGCGAGCGTGAAGATGGCGCAGCTCGCCGAACAGTGGGGTTACCGGCGCATCTGGTACGCCGAGCACCACAACATGCCGACCATCGCGTCGTCCGCCACGAGCGTGCTGATCGCGCACGTCGCGGCGCACACGTCGTCGATCCGGCTCGGAGCAGGCGGGATCATGCTCCCGAATCACTCGCCGCTGACTATCGCCGAGCAGTTCGGCACGCTTGCCACGCTCCATCCGGGCCGTATCGACCTGGGGTTGGGGCGTGCACCGGGTAGCGACCAGAAGACGATGCGGGCGCTGCGGCGCGACGCCTCGTCGGCCGACAGCTTTCCTCAGGACGTGCTCGAGTTGCAGGGCTACCTGAAGGGCGACTCCCGGATCCCCGGCGTCGACGCCGTTCCGGGCAAGGGCACCGACGTGCCGCTCTACATCCTGGGCTCCTCCCTCTTCGGAGCGAAACTTGCTGCATTGCTGGGTCTTCCGTACGCCTTCGCGTCGCACTTCGCGCCGCAGGCTCTCGAGGACGCGGTCGCGCTCTACCGCCGCGAATACCAGCCTTCCGAACAGCACCCCGAGCCCTACGTGATCGCCGGGGTGGGTGTGATCGCCGCCGACACCGCAGACGAAGCGGCTGCGTTGTTCGAGGAGACCAAGCGTTCGCGGGTCGTGCAGATGGTCGGGCGCGGACGTACGTTCACCGAGGAGGAGATCGACATGCTCCTCGATTCGCCCGCCGGCTATCAGGTCCTCACGATGCTGAAGAACACCGCCGTGGGCACCCCGTCCGAGGTGCGCGCCTATCTCGACCGGTTCACCGAACGCGCGCAGGCCGACGAACTGATCGTCGTGTCGTCGGCTCCCGGGCGTGACGCCTGGTTGCGTTCACTCGAACTCGTGGCGCAGGTCAGCGACCTCGTCGCAGCCTGAAACCAGGGTCCCGTAGGACCCGTACCGCCGCTCCGTACTCGCGGGTACACTTTGCCGGCCGGTCCCACGACCGGCGGCATCGAGTCGTCGACCGCAGGAGCACGATGAAGTACCGCACCCGCGCATGTGCCGCCCTAGCTCTGGCTGCGGTGGCAGCCTTCGCTGTTCCCGCGACGGCCAACGGCGAGACTCTTCCGGCCGACGCACCCACCATCACGATGACGATCGCCAACGAGACCGACGCACCCATGGTGCTGAAGGCGATCGGCAATCCGTACGGGGAGTGGGTCGACGAACCGAAGTCCGTGGTTGCCGCGCACACAACGGAAGTCGTGACGGCAGGCAGCACCGACCGCCGCGGATTCGGTGTGCAGGTCACCTACACGATGCCGGGCGAAGCCACCGCGGTCTTCATGGCGAGCAACTACGGAACCGGCGTCGCCAACGGTGACGGGACCCGGGTGGCCGGCCCCAACCACCACGAGTACGCCACCGACGTGCAGGTCGATGCGGGCTTCCCGTTCATGAACGTCACCTACACGATCAGCCGCGACCTCCCCTGAGACGCAGAAACCCCCACGTCGACGACGTGGGGGTTTTCGAGTTCGGTCAGGATTCGCGCGCGTGCCTGGGCTTCCACACGACCAGCGCGTTGGTGCGCTGCACGGGCACCAGATCACGGCGGGCGGAACGCAACTGCGAGACCTCCGCGGACAGTTCCGTGACCCGCTGCTGCAACGCCTCGACGTGGTTGGTCAGCTCGATGATCCGTTTGATCCCGGCCAGATTGACGCCTTCGTCCTGCGAGAGACGCTGCACCTCGCGGAGCAGTTCGACGTCACGCGGCGAGTACCGCCGTCCGCCACCGCTGGTGCGGTGCGGTGTAACCAGTCCCAACCGGTCGTAGTTACGCAATGTCTGGGCGTGCATCCCGGCAAGCTCGGCAGCCACCGAGATGACATAGACACGCGCGTCGGGATCCGGTGGGAGATTTCGGTGAGTTCCCATGTCGCTCATCACGCACCTGCCCATCCTTCACGCGGGTCGAATCCGCCGGCCTCTTCGGCACGAAGATAATCGCGCAGCGCTTCCGTCGCCTGCTCGTCGAGGTTCTGGGGGATGGCAACCTTGACGGTCACGAGCAGGTCGCCCGCTCCGCCCCCACGCTTGGGGACGCCACGACCGCGGACCCGCAAGACCCGGCCGTCGGCCGTGCCCGCCGGGATCTTCAGACCGACCCGGCCGTCGAGCGTCGGAACCGACACGGTGCTGCCGAGCACGAGTTCGCCGTAGCTGACCGGCAGTACGAGTGTCAGGTTGTCGCCGTCGCGACCGAACACGCGGTCGGGCCGGACGTGCACGACGACGAACAGGTCGCCCGAAGGGGCGCCCCGCAGGCCGGCTTCGCCCTGTCCGGCGAGGCGGATGCGGGAACCGTCCTTGATGCCGGACGGCACGCGCACCGTGATCGTGCGGGTGCGTTCCTGCACCCCGCTGCCGTGGCAATCGCGGCACGGGCTGTCGATGATCGAGCCCGACCCGCGGCATTCGTCGCACGGTTCGGAGAAACCGAACGCGCCCTGGTTGCGGGAGACGATGCCACTTCCGTTGCACTGCGGGCACACCCGGGGGCTGGTGCCCGGCTCGGCGCCGCTGCCGTGGCACGTGGTGCACGGCGAAGGGCTCGTCAGTCGCAACGGAACGGTGACACCTTGGACGGCATCCCGGAAATCGAGGGTCGTCTCGGTCTCGATGTCACCACCGCGGCGCGGCCGCGAGCGATTCGCACCGCCGGCGGCACCGCGGTTGAAGAGTCCCCCGAAGAGGTCTCCCAATCCACCGTCGCCGGCACCACCGCCTCCGAAGAGGTCACCGAGGTCGAATGTGGTGTTCCCGCCGGAAAATCCGCCACCGCCGGGCTGGAAGCCACCGCCGAAACCTCCGGACGCGAACATCCGGCGGGTCTCGTCGTATTCCTTACGCTTGGCAGGGTCGGACAGCACGGCGTTCGCCTCGCTGACCGCCTTGAACCGCTCCTCGGCTGCGGAATCGCCGGGGTTCGCATCGGGATGCAGATCCCGAGCCAACTTGCGGTAGGCCTTCTTGATCTCGTCTTGCGAAGCGTCGGACGAGACGCCCAGGTCCTTGTAGAAGTCCTTTTCGATCCACTCCCGCTGGCTCACCGGGCGTCTCCTCCTTTCGCTCTCGTTGTTCTTACTCTGTGTCGGTGCCGTCGGACGGCGTTTGTTCCGGCGTGTCCGCCGGGTCGCCGTCGGTGACGGTCACCATCGCGTGCCGCAGCACTCGATCGCCGACGCGGTAACCCTTGCGCAGGATCGTGCCGAGCACCGGGTGGCTGCCGTCGCCCTCCATCTGGACCGCTTCGTGCAGTTCCGGATCGAAGACGTCGCCTTCGTCACCGAAACCTTCGAGGCCGAGTCCGGTCAAAATGCGGGTCAGCTTGTCGCCGACCGCCTTCAGCGGACCGGATTCGAGGTCACCGTGGGCACGGGCCCGATCCAGGTCGTCGACGACGTCGAGGAACTGGGCCACCACCGACGCCTTCGCGGACTCGCCGATGGCGGCCTTCTCGCGTTCGGCGCGACGACGGTAGTTGGTGTACTCGGCGGAGACACGCTGCAGATCTGCGGTGCGTTCCGCGAGTTCGGCCGATTCGGGAGACAGAGCCTCCTCGACCTGGACCTCCTCGGTGCCGTCCTCGTTCTCGACGATGCCCTCGGCAGGGGCACCGGTGTCCTCAGCCGACTCGGTGGTCGCGTCCCGCACCTCGAAGGTCTCGGGATCGATCCGCCGCTTGTCGGTGACGGTCACCGGTTCCTGCTCGGGCTTACCCGACGTCACTTCTTCTCCGAATCGGTCGGCTCGTCGACGACCTCGGCGTCGACGACATCGTCGGCACCGGCTGCGGCACCGTCACCGGCTGCCGCACCCTCGGCGCCACCCTGCGACTCGTAGATGGCCTGGCCGAGAGCCTGCGACTCGGTCGCGAGCTTCTCGACGGCGGACTTGACCGCAGAGATGTCGCTACCGGCCAGAGCGTCCTTGGCTTCCTTGACGGCAGCCTCGACCTTCTCCTTGACGTCGGCCGGCACCTTCTCCTCGTTGTCCTTGATGAACTTCTCGGTCTGGTGCACGAGCGACTCGGCCTGGTTGCGAACCTCGGCCTCCTCGCGGCGGACGCGGTCTTCCTCGGCGTGCGCCTCGGCGTCCTTGACCATCCGGTCGATCTCCTCCTGGGACAGGCCGGAGCCTTCCTGGATCTTGATCGTGTTCTCCTTGCCGGTGCCCTTGTCGCGGGCGGTCACATGCACGATGCCGTTGGCGTCGATGTCGAAGGTGACCTCGATCTGCGGGACACCGCGCGGAGCCGGAGCGATACCGCCGAGCTCGAACGAGCCGAGCAGCTTGTTGTGCGCCGCGATCTCACGCTCGCCCTGGAAGACCTGGATCTGCACGGACGGCTGGTTGTCGTCGGCCGTGGTGAAGGTTTCCGAACGCTTGGTGGGGATCGTGGTGTTGCGCTCGATGAGCTTGGTCATCACGCCGCCCTTGGTCTCGATGCCGAGGGAAAGCGGGGTGACGTCGAGCAGCAGCACGTCCTTGACCTCGCCCTTGAGGACGCCGGCCTGCAGTGCAGCACCAACGGCGACGACCTCGTCCGGGTTGACGCCCTTGTTGGGCTCCTTGCCACCGGTGAGTTCGCGCACGAGGTCGGTCACGGCGGGCATACGGGTCGAGCCACCGACGAGGACCACGTGGTCGATGTCGCCGACGGAGATGCCTGCGTCCTTGACGACCTGCTGGAACGGAGCGCGGGTGCGCTCGAGGAGGTCACCGGTGATCTTCTGGAACTCGGAACGGCTCAGCTGCTCGTCGAGGAACAGCGGGTTCTTGTCCGCGTCGACCGTGATGTACGGCAGGTTGATCGACGTCGACTGCGAGCTCGACAGCTCGATCTTCGCCTTCTCCGCAGCCTCACGAAGACGCTGCAGGGCCATCTTGTCCTTGGTCAGGTCGACGCCGTGCTGTGCCTTGAACTTGTCGACGAGCCAGTTGACGATGCGCTCGTCCCAGTCGTCGCCACCGAGGTGGTTGTCACCGGAGGTCGCGCGGACCTCGACGACACCGTCGCCGATCTCGAGGAGGGACACGTCGAACGTGCCGCCACCGAGGTCGAAGACCAGGATGGTCTGTTCCTTGCTGCCCTTGTCGAGGCCGTACGCGAGAGCCGCGGCGGTGGGCTCGTTGACGATGCGCAGGACGTTGAGGCCGGCGATGGTGCCGGCTTCCTTCGTCGCCTGGCGCTGAGCGTCGTTGAAGTAGGCCGGAACGGTGATGACGGCGTCGGTGATGTCCTCACCCAGGTACGACTCGGCGTCGCGCTTCAGCTTCATCAGCGTGCGGGCGCTGATCTCCTGGGGGGTGTACTTCTTGCCGTCGATGTCGACGTTCCAGTCGGACCCGACGTGCCGCTTAACGGAACGGATGGTGCGGTCGACGTTGGTGACCGCCTGGTTCTTGGCAGGCTGACCCACCAGAACCTCGCCGTTCTTCGCGAAAGCGACGACAGACGGGGTGGTGCGTGAACCTTCGGAGTTGGCGACCACGACGGGCTCGCCGCCCTCCAGAACGGAAACGACCGAGTTGGTGGTTCCGAGGTCGATACCGACCGCACGAGCCATGATTTCCTCCAATTATTTGCCGCGATGCTGTTCACATCGCGAAACGTTCAGTTCCCCAACCTGAGCCTGTGCGACTCAACTTAGCTCAGCCAAGTCGAGATTGCACCCGCCCGGGCGCTCCAGTCAAGTGGAGTTGAGCCTGGTTAGCTCAAGTTGTCTGATACCTCCAACCAGAGATCTGCCCAGATCGTTCCCGACTGTGACGCGGTTCATATCCCCGCACCGCGCCGATCCGGTATCGCCGGTCCGGTCTCCGGCAGGCCGTTCACGCCCCCGGACCGGCCGGCCGGACAGGCCCGCCTGGGCGTTTCAAGATTCACCTATCGTGAAGTCCGCATACGCCTGTACATTTCCGCGGAGACTGTGCAACATCACGTCGCTCGAATCCGGTGCGGATGGTCAGCGTTGCACCAGCTCCGACCAGATTTGGGGGAATTCCGGCATGTCCGTAGGCGTAGGCCTGAGGGTGGGCAACTCCGTGTCGTCGGTTGCGGTCACCTCGTCGTCGCCCGGGCGACCCGATCCCGCACCCATCGAACGACGCACCGCAGTACACCTGCATTCCGACGGCACCGCGACGCTCGGCGACCACGACTTCTTCGACGGCACGACGAGTTCGTTCACCGATTTCGTCGGCAGCATCGGCCGATCCGGTGGCGTCCGCGCCAACGACGGTTCCCTGTCCCGCGCCGAAGACCTCGTAGCGACCGCGACGGAATGTCTTCTCGCCGACGCGGCCCGGCTCATCGGAGACCAGCCGTACACCGCCGTCGCGACCCATCCCACCGGATGGCCGCCCTCGACCGTCGCCGTTCTCCGCAACGCTCTCGACTATGTGGGGTTGCGGCACGTCTCCCTCATCTCGGACGCCGAGGCCGCCGCCGCGTGGTACGAATCGCAGGTCGCCCACCAGACCGGACGGCTCGTCGCCGTCCACCACATCGATCCCCTGGGTTCGACCGTCACCCTTGTTCGCTCCGGCGTCGCGGCCGGCAAGTCGTTCCGGTTCGACGAAGCCGACGCGCCGTCCGTCACCGCGCAACTGTCCGCCGCTCTCGGAGCGTTCGGATGGCTCGTCAGCAACCTCGACGCCATCGTCGTCACGGTGGACGAAGCGATCGACCCGACCGCGGCGCAACTGGTGGCCCAGTCCTTCAAGACGGGACTGGGGGTGCGGAGCACGCTCGCTCCCGAACCCCACCAGACGATGGTGCGCGGCGCGGCGCTCGCGGCCGCGGCGGGCTCGCTGGATCTCCTGGGTTCGACGCAGATCCTGCCTGTCACGCGGCTCACCGGCCCCAAGCGCAGCGAACTCGATACCGAAACCACCACCGTGATCGCCAAGATCACCGCCAGCCCGCCCCCGGGCCGGCCCTCGACGGCCCGGGCCGGGTCCCCGGCGGCGTCGCCGACACCACCGCCCGACGACGCCGACGACGACTCCGAAACCAGGCGCCGCTCTCCGTTGTTCACCGTCGGTGCAGCGGCTGCGGCGGTCGTGCTGCTCGTCGGTGTCGGCGCGTGGGTGTTCACGATGCGCGATTCGTCCACCCCGACCGCCAACACCGCGCCGATGGAGACGACGGTCGCGCCGACCGCCGACATCACCGACACCACCCGGTCGCAGGCCCCTCCGAAGGCGCCCCCGGCTTCCTCGACGACCGGCGCCGCCGAGTCGCCCTCGGGCTCACCTGCCCCCGCCCCGGCGACGCCCTGGATCGGAACCGGCGGCGGAGAACCCACGTGGACCGATCCGAGCACCACCGAAGGGGCCACCACGCCGTCGTCGAGCGTCGGTTCGTCGAGCAGCAGCACGACACCGAGCACCGGCTGGTCGCGTCGCAACCCGCCGTCGAGCGGTGGCGGAGGCGACTCGGGCGGATCGTCGTCGTCCCCCTCTCCGACGCAGCCTCAGCAGCCGTCGCCGACGTCCACCCAGCCCGAGCCCACCGACCCGGGACCGGATCCCGACCCTGTGGATCCGACCACTCCACCGGAGAACGGCACCTCATCGGAGGGCTGAAATCCCACGTGATCTATGGCACATTTTTTGCACTGCCGTTTGTGCCGTAGGCTGTCCCGCGGGTCGGTACCGCGCGTGCCGTGCCCGCGCAGAAAATCGCAGTTCAGACCGCTGATACACCATGTAGAAGGGCCCTCATGCGTCTCTTGCCGGCGTCGCGCGCCGCTCGTTCCACCGCCCGCCGTGTCGCCGTAGCAGCGGCGTCGGCCGTGTTGCTGGTGGGACCGCTGACCACCGTCGCCCACGCCGGCCCGGCAGCACAGCTTCCGGTCCCCGATCTGCCCGCCGAACTGGTGGATGCGATCAGCCGGGATCTCGGCCTGTCGCCGGAGGAGTACCTCGACCGCGCGGCACGCGCTCAGGAGCTCGGTGACTACGCACGTTCGTTCCGTGCCGAGAGCCCGGACGACTACGCCGGTGCCTGGCTCGGCCAGGATGGACAGCCCGTTGTCGCGGTGACCAACCACGACGCCGCAGAGAAGGCGGAGAACGACGGCTACCGCGCCACGGTCGCCCCGCTGTCCGCGGACGGCCTGGAACAGGCCCTCGCCGAGTTGAACCGCTGGGTCTCGGCACTTCCGCGCGAGGTGTCGTCGCAGGTGAACTCCACCTCCATCGACGTGCTCAACAACCAGCTCGTCGTCGACATCGTCAACTCGCCGGTCGGGCGCGCCCTGAACCTGCCGTCGCTCATCGCGAACGTCCAGGTGCAGCTCAGCCCCGGCCTTCCCCCCAACGATCCGGCTCCGCTCGGTGGCGACACCTACATCACCGCCGACGGCGACGTGCGCACCACGCCGCTCGAGCGAATCGGCATCTGCTCGTTCGGATTCAACGGTGTCGACGCGAACGGCGATGCCGTGAACCTCACCGCGGGCCACTGCGACGCCGTTGCCCGTGAGCAGGGCGGCTCGACCGTGTACCTCCCCAACCGGGAAGACATCGACGCCAGCACCAAGATCGGGACGTTCACCCAGTCCACCGTGGGCACCGACAGCACGCTCGACTACGGCGTGATCACCCTCGACGACGCCGGCGTCGAAGCCGGTCTCGACCGTCCGGTCGTGCGCGGCGGCAACGGGTCCACCCTGGCCATCACGGGCACCGCGGTTCCGGTCGTCGGCGCACCGGTGTGCAAGTCGGGACAGTCCTCGTCGTTCACCTGTGGCGTCGTCGCCGCCGAGCGCGTCGAGACCCAGCTCATGTACCACTCGGGCGCATCGAGCACGATCCGCGGCTTCGCCACCACGGCGTGCACCCTGTCCGGCGACAGCGGCGGTGCCATCGTCACCGGCACCCTCGCCCTCGGCGTGATCAGCGGTTCCAACAGCGCCGGCGCACCGAACTGTGTCGAAGCGAACCTGGTCCTCGCACCCAACGGCGGAACATCCAGCCTGGGCATTTCCATCCGCGACATCGAGAACACCACCGGCACCACGGTGCGGACGGTGAACGCGGCCTAGCCCCGCAGGGTTGTTCACAACGGCAACATCCGACACACTGGTCGCTTCGAACCAGCTGTGAGTCGTAGCCGTTACCCCTTACGATCGACCGATGCCGGTCCGTTCGGGTCAGCTACCTTTGCGCGCTCGAGCCGCGGAGGGACAACGAGAAAGGTTTTCATGCGACGCACCTTCGCACGACAGGCGGCCGTCATCGGCTCAGCCGCCGTGTTGCTCCTCGGCACCGTAGCCACCGTCGCCCAGGCCGAGCCTGCGCCGGAGCCGGCGCCCGCATTGCCGGCCGAACTGGTCGAAGCGTTGCAGCGGGATCTCCAGATCGGTCCCGAACGTTTCCTTCAGGACGCCGAGCGCAGCCAGCAGTTGGCTCGTTTCGCCGAGAAGGCGCGCGAGCAGTTCGAGAGCGTCTTCGCAGGTGTCTGGCTCGACGAACAGGGCACGCCCATCGTCGGCCTCAGCGAGGGCGAAGAGTTCGACAAGGCCCGCACGGCCGCGGAGGACTCCGGTTTCGTCGTCGAGAAGACCGAGAACAGTGAGAACGCGCTCGAAGACCGGTTGAAAGAGCTCAACGACTGGCTCGAAACGCAGCCCCCCGCGATCGCCGACCTGATCCGCGGTGTCGCCATCGACGTCGTCAACAACGACGTCGTGGTGCGCGCCGAGAACGTCGCGGGGCTCGAGCTCCCGCCGTTCCTCGACGGTGTTCGGGTGCTGTTCGCGCCGACCGAGTTGACGCCGGAGATCACTCCGGAATTCGAGTTCACTGCGGGAATCGCGGCTCCCGACGCCCTGCTCGGCGGAGACGCCTACGCGGCGCTCGGTGCCGGCTCCGGCCTGCGCTGCTCCCTCGGTTTCAACGCCGAGGACGCTTCGGGCAGCCCCGTCAACATCACCGCCGGTCATTGCGATCCGAACCGTTCACAGGCCGGAACCCGCTGGGCGTCCGAGGTGTACCAGCTTCTGGGCGACACGCTCGGCCAGCGTCTCGGAACGTTCGAGAAGACCAGCCTCGACAACAACGACTACGGCATCATCCGGCCGGCAGCCGACGCCGCGGGCAGGTTCGAGAACAACGGCGTGCGCGTCCCCAACGCCGCTCCCCTGCCGATCACCGGCACCGCCGATCCGATCGTCGGAACGCCCGTGTGCAAGTCGGGCCTGCGGACCGGTTACAGCTGTGGTGTCGTGACGTCGTCGCAGCAGAACGTCGAGATCGGCGAGCGCGTGCTCACCAACGGCTTCTCCACGAACCTGTGCGCACTGCAGGGCGACAGCGGCGGAACGCTCGTCACGGGCACCCTCGCCCTCGGCATCTCCAGCGCTTCCAACGTGGGCCAGTACGGCCTGTGCGAGGTGGCCGGATTCGTGAGCAGCCTCCTGGGCGAGACCCCCGAGTTGTTCGCGACGCCGATCAACGCAGTCCTGGCCGAGAACCCCGGCCTGAAGGTCCGCACCTGGTGATCATCGCACCGGTGAGCATTCCTTAGAGACGAGAGGCCCTTCTTCCGATCACGGAAGGAGGGCCTCTTCTCTGTCCGACACTTTCACGATCGGCGACATTCACGGTCGGCTGCATTCACGGTCAGCGACGGATGTAACCGAGTTCGGTGGCCGACGCCACCGCAGCCGTGCGCGACTCGACCCCCAGCTTGGTATAGATACGTGCGAGGTGCGATTTCACCGTGCCCTCGGTGAGATGCAGTCGCTGCGCGATGCGGTGATTGGACAACCCTTCCGCGACCAGCCCGAGCACTTCGGCCTCTCGCGCGGTCAACGAGGTCCCGGGAGCACGCAGCCGATGGACGAGCCGGTCGGCCACCGCCGGAGCAAGAGCGGTCCGGCCGGATGCCGCGGTGCGGATCGCAGCGGCCAATTCCTCCGGAGGCGCGTCCTTGAGCAGATAACCGGTGGCGCCCGCCTCGATCGCAGGCAGAGTGTCGGCGTCGGTGCCGTAGGTGGTGACGATCACGACGTGCGGAGCCCCGGCACGGGCCGTGATCGCGGCCGTCGCGGCAGCACCCGACATCCGCCCGCGCCCGAACTGCAAATCCATCACGACCACGTCGACGTCGGGTGCGGACGCCCGGGCCACGGCCTCCTCGGCGGTCGCCGCTTCGGCCACCACCTCGATTCCCAGCTCCGTCTCGAGGACTGCGCGCAATCCCGCACGGACCACCGGGTGATCGTCGGCGAGCAGTACGCGGATCGGGTCGGCGGTCACGGATGCCTCTCGGAAGGCTGTTCGGAGGGAAGCGGAAGGACGGCGGTGATCGCAGTCCCCTCACCGTCGCCGGATCGCACCGTGAACGTACCTCCCAGGTCCTGCACGCGGGCACGCATCGCCGCCAACCCGAACCCCCCGCTCTCCGGCTCGGGTTCGGGCACCGACGCCGGATCGAAACCCACCCCGTCGTCTGCGATGTGCACCGCGACGCACTCGTCCCCGAACTCGAGGGTCACGTCGACCCCGGTAGCCCGAGAGTGACGGGTGGTGTTCGCGAGCGCCGATTGGGCCACCCGCAGCAACGCGACTTCGTATTCGGTCGGAAGACCGACCGGAGCACCGCGCACGTGGAAGCGGGCGTCGAGGTGATGCAGGTCGGTCGTCGTCGCACACAACCGCTCCAGCGCGCCCGCCAGCGTGGTGCCGTCGAGAGCCGGCGGAGCGAGCGCCGCCACGAACCTTCTCGCTTCTCCGAGGTTTTCCACAGCGACCGAGCGAGCGCGGCCGACATAGCCGGCAGCGACGTCCGTTCGTTCGGGCAGTGCCTGCTCGGCCGCGCGCAGCAAGAGCTGGATGCTCGAAAGCCCCTGTGCCAGCGTGTCGTGGATCTCGCGGGCGAGACGCTCGCGCTCTTCGAGAACCCCCGCACTGTGCTGGGCCTCGGCGAGATCCGCACGCGTGGCCGTCAGTTCGTCGATGAGCATCCGGCGTTGCTCGCTCTCTCGGTACAACGCCTGGTAACCCCACACCACCGCCACTGCCACTGCGGCACCGAGCGACGGTCCTATCGCAGTGGCCGGACTGAAGGCACCCTGGTGGATCGAGAAGCCGACGACGGCTGCCACGGTTGTCAGCAGAACGGCAACGAGCCCGCTCCGCCGCGGCAAGAGGTGGAGTTGCACGAAGTACAGCGGGAACGCCAGCCAGACCGCCTCCGGCGAGAGGGTCAGGAGTACCAGCCAGACGACCCCCACCGCGGAGAGCCACAGCACAGCCGCCGTGTAGGAGCGGCTGACGGCCGGCAGCAGTGGCCCGACGCCATAGGTCGCCGCGGCCACCACCGCGACCACCGCGACGAGTCCGGCGTCGGGTGCCCCATCCGCGAATGCTCGACCGACGGCGAGCGCAAGCAGCCCGACGACCAGCAGATGCAGGCACCACGCCAGGATCCGGACGGTGCGAGTCAACGTATTCACTGTCTGTCGAGACTACGGGCGCCCGGCGACCTGCACATCTGCCGAAAGTTACAACCGATGCCGTCTCCTTCGGCCTGCGAAGTCCTCTCGGATGCCGGATGTCCGACCGCTCCTGCGCAGCAAGAGTGGAAGACACACCGTTTCCCACGAGAAAGCAGCAGCACAGTGTTCGTCGCATGGAGAGACCTGAGATTCGCCAAGGGCAGATTCGCCCTGATGGGATCCGTCGTCGTCTTGATCACCCTGCTGGTCGGATTGCTCTCCGGCCTCACTGCCGGTCTCGGCCGCCAGAACACCTCCGCGATCACGGACCTGCCCGCCGATCACATCGTCTTCGACGCCCCCGCAGACGGGCAGGACCTGTCGTATGCCGAATCGGTCGTCACCGAGAACCAGCTGAGGCGCGTGACGTCCACCGCGGGGGTGAGCAACGCCGAGCCGGTTGGGATCTCCACCGCCAAGGTGATGGCCGGGGATTCGCGCCTCACGGTGTCCGCATTCGGCGTCCGGCCCGGTTCGCCCCTCGTTCCGGACGGTGCGCCGGAGAACGAGGACACAGCAGTACTGACCGCACCTGTCGCCGACGGCCTCGGCGTGGGGCCGGGCGACGCGATCACGGTCGCGGGACGCGAACTGACGGTCGGCGCGGTGCACGGTGACGATTCCTTCGGGCACCTGCCCGTGGTCTGGGTCGATCTGGGTACGTGGCGGGACATCGCACCGTCCGCCGGTACCGGCACGGAACCGACAGCCACGTTCGTTGCGCTCCGCACCACCTCGGATTTCGATGCCACCGCCGCCGACCGCCTCGCGGGGACGACGACGGTCTCGAAGGATGCGTCGTTGTCCGCCATCGGCTCCTATGCCTCGGAGAACGGCTCGCTCCAGTTGATGCGCGGTTTCCTGTTCGCCATCTCCGCACTCGTGATCGGTGCCTTCTTCACCGTGTGGACCATCCAGCGCAGCGGTGACATCGCCGTGCTCGAAGCGCTGGGCGCCCCCGTCGGCCGCCTCGTCCGAGATGCCCTCGGGCAGGCCCTCGTCCTCCTCACGGGGGGTACTGCACTCGGCACCGCACTGGCTGCGGTCGCAGGCGCGGCACTGTCCGGGTCGGTTCCGTTCGCGCTGACACCGGCCACCCTGCTGATACCGGCCGCGGTGATGATCGCGCTGGGTTCGCTCGGTGCGGCCGTCGCCGTTCGCCGCATCACCTCCGTCGACCCCCTCACCGCCCTGGGAAGTGCCAGATGAGTTTGAAGCTGACCGATGTCTCGCTCACCTACGCCGACGGCGACGACCGTGTGCTCGCCTTGGACGACGTCACCCTCGACGTGCCCGCCGGAACCGTCACCGCTGTGGTCGGCCCGTCCGGCTCCGGAAAATCGAGCCTGCTCGCGGTGGCCGCCACCTTGATCGCTCCGGATTCCGGCACGGTGGTGATCGACGGCGTCGACACCGCCGGCCTGTCTCGTGCCCGACTCGCGGAACTGCGTCGGCGCACGATCGGGATCGTCTTCCAGCAGTCGAACCTCGTACCGTCCCTCACGGCTCTCGAGCAGTTGCAGGTGATGGCATGGATCGACGGGCGTTCGACCCGGGAGGCGACGCCCCGCGCGATGGCCCTGCTCGAAGCCGTGGGCATGGTGGATCACGCCGATCGCAGACCGCACGCGTTGTCCGGCGGCCAGCGCCAGCGGGTCAACATCGCGCGCGCTCTGATGAACGAGCCGAACGTGCTTCTCGTCGACGAACCGACCAGCGCCCTCGATCAGGAGCGCGGCGAGGAGATCGTCGACCTGATCACCCGGTTGTCACGGGAGCGGCGCACCGCCACAGTTCTGGTCACGCACGACCGCTCGCTCCTCACCGCCACGGACCGGGTCGCCGAGGTCCACGACGGACGGCTCTCGACCGTCTCCTCCCCTTTGCCCGCGTGAGCCCTCGCGCCGCCTCTCCCCACCACGACAGACAACGGCCCCGTCACCGATGAGGTGACGGGGCCGTTGTCTGTGTGCAGAGTTCTACTTCGCCCACTCGGTGGTGCCGGGAGCCGCCAGAAGCGTCTCGACGACTGCGATACCGGCGATGACCGCTGTCGGACCGCCTGCGACGAAGGCTCCGATCGTGCCGCCGATGCCTGCACCGCCGGCGCACCCGATGATGGTTCCGGCACCCGGAACGATGCTCCCGGGGATGGCTCCCACAACACAACCGATGATGGCGCCGGCGACGGTGCCGATCGCGGTCGCCATACCCAGCTGCGACACGAAGTTCTGCTGTGCCTTGAGGTTCTCGTCGGGCGACGCGACATCCGACAGCTTCAGACCGACAGGCGTGATGCCCATCGCGACCTTGTCTTCGGGCTCGACGGGCGTCGCCTTCGCCGGGTCGACGACCGGAGTGAGGGTGAGGGTCTTGCCGTCCTCGCTGATCTCACGCTCGAACGGAAGCTGCAGATCGCCCAGCTGGACGGCGAGAGGCAGGCTGATGACGGCGTTGCCGTCGTTGTCCTGCAGTTCGACCTGTGTGCCGTCACCGGAGATGCTGAACCCACCCGCGTCGATGACTGTGACAACCGAGTCGCCCTCGGGCCGGACCTCGTAGTTGATCTTGTCTTCGGCCGACGGGGCGGCCGGGGCTGCGTAGGAAGTACCTGCCGCGATCCCCATGGCGGCAGCAGTCATCGTGGCGACGATGGCAAGCTTCTTGAGCTTCATTGAGTTCCATTCTGTGACATGGCGCACGCCCGAGGGACGCCCCCATTTTCCCTGTTCGCGTGGCACACCCAGACCCCCCGACAGCGAACCAATTGTCCGGATGCCACGTCCGCGCCGAATCATAACCGACGTCACATCACATTTGTTATATGAGTTCCATCGCTCGCACCCCGAGCGGAGTGGGTTTCCCGAGGGCGACGGCGATCCCGCGCGCAAGTGCAGTAAGGGGAGCCTGGCTAGAAGAGCCTGGAGGTTTGACCACTAACGTGGCCGGGCACACACATCCCCGCTGCACGAACGTTGTTACCGACCAGTAACCTATCTGGGATCGAATTCAAGTTACCGGTCAGTAACTTCTTCTGCGTTACGATGCGGTGGCTTATACCAGGCGGCTCGGTGCTGCCCCCGACACGAAAGGCCACGTATGAATGCCCTGACGATCACGTTGGGCACGATCGGCGTGCTGCTCAGCCTCGTGTGTTGGTTCGCGTTCATCAGCGGCGCGTGGACGATGGTCAAGACCATCCGGGTCGGCCAACCGGCCCCGGACCGGTGGCGCCCGTTCTTCCCGCGCTTCAAGCAGATGCTCGTCGAGATCATCGCGCACACGAAGATGACCAAGTTCCGTACCGTCGGCTGGGCGCACTGGCTGGTCATGGTCGGTTTCATGCTCGGCGCCATCGTCTGGTTCGAGGCCTACGGCCAGACATTCGACCCGAACTTCCACTGGCCCATCATCGGCGACACGGCCGTCTACCACTTCATCGACGAGATCCTGGGCATCGGCACCGTGATCGGCATTCTGACGCTGATCACCATCCGCCAGCTCAATCACCCGCGTCAGCCCGGCCGGTTGTCGCGCTTCAGCGGTTCCAACTTCAAGGCCGCGTACTTCGTGGAAGCCGTCGTGCTCCTCGAGGGCCTCGGCATGATCCTGGTGAAGGCCGGCAAGATCGCCACCTACGGCGGCGGCCACCTCTCCACCGACTTCTTCACGATGCAGGTCGCGCGGATTCTCCCCGAGAGTCCCGAACTGGTGTCGGTCTTCGCGTTCGTGAAGCTGATGTCCGGCATGGTGTGGCTCTACATCGTCGGCCGCAACATCACGTGGGGTGTCGCATGGCACCGCTTCTCGGCCTTCTTCAACATCTACTTCAAGCGTGAGGACGACGGCGGCGTCGCCCTCGGTGCTGCCCGTCAGATGATGTCGGGTGGCAAGCCCATCGACATGGAGGAAGCGGACCCGGACAAGGACACCTTCGGTGCCGGCCGGATCGAGGACTTCACGTGGAAGGGCTGGCTCGACTTCACCACGTGCACCGAGTGCGGTCGCTGCCAGTCGCAGTGCCCCGCGTGGAACACCGGTAAGCCGCTGTCGCCGAAGCTGCTGATCACGTCGCTGCGCGACCACGGCAACGCCAAGGCGCCGTACCTGCTGGCAGGTGGCCGCAAGGACATCGGCGGCGACGAGATCGGGCTCGTCGACGCGGACGGCAACGTCGACGAAGCCGCACTCGCCAAGATTCCGGCGGGGGCACGCACCGAGGCCGAGCGCAAGCTGGTCGGTGACACCGAGGCGATGGTCGAGGCGGGCGAACTCGCGCCGATCATCGACACGGAAACCCTGTGGAGCTGCACCAACTGTGGCGCGTGTGTCGAGCAGTGCCCGGTGGATATCGAGCACGTCGACCACATCGTCGACATGCGCCGCTACCAGGTGCTCATCGAGTCGGACTTCCCGTCCGAGCTCGCGGGTCTGTTCAAGAACCTCGAGAACAAGGGCAATCCCTGGGGCCAGAACGCCAAGGACCGTCTCAACTGGATCAACGAGATGGAGTTCGACATCCCGGTCTTCGGCCAGGATGCGGAGAGCTTCGAGGGCTACGACTACCTCTTCTGGGTCGGTTGCGCCGGTGCCTACGAGGACCGCGCGAAGAAGACCACGAAGGCCGTCGCCGAGTTGCTCGCGACCGCCGGCGTGAAGTTCATGGTGCTCGGTGCCGACGAGACCTGCAGCGGCGACTCCGCTCGTCGTGCGGGCAACGAGTTCCTGTTCCAGCAGTTGGCGCAGCAGAACATCGAGACCCTCAACGGAGTGTTCGACGGCGTCGAGCAGAGCAAGCGCAAGATCGTCGTCACGTGTGCGCACTGCTTCAACACCCTGAACAACGAGTACCCGCAGGTGGGTGGCTCCTACGAGGTCGTCCACCACACGCAGTTGCTCAACCGCCTGGTCCGCGCGAAGAAGCTCGTGCAGGTCGCGCCCGTCAGCCAGGACGTCACCTACCACGACCCGTGCTTCCTCGGTCGCCACAACAAGGTGTACAACGCACCGCGTGAGCTGATGGAAGCCTCGGGCGCGAAGCTCGTCGAGATGCCGCGTCACGGCGAACGCTCGATGTGCTGTGGTGCCGGTGGTGCCCGCATGTGGATGGAAGAGCGCATCGGTAAGCGCATCAACATCGACCGCGTCGACGAGGCACTCACCACCAACCCCGCCAAGATTGCGACGGGCTGCCCGTTCTGCCGCGTCATGCTCACCGACGGCGTCACCGCGCGTCAGGAGGAGGGCAAGGGCGAGGGTGTCGAGGTCATCGACGTCGCGCAGCTCATGCTCGAGTCCATCTCGCGCGTCGAGGCCGCCAAGCTCAGCGACAACCTCAAGGTCGTCCAGGAGCCGAAGACTGCGATCGAAGCCGAGGAGACCGCCGAAGAGGTCGAGAAGGAGCGTGTCGAGGAGGTCGAGGCGGCAGCCGCGACACCTGCGGCTCCGAAGACCACCGGTGCACCCAAGGCCGGCGGTCTGCAGATGAAGGGCGGTCTCAAGGGACCGGGCGCCAAGAAGACGGCAGCTCCGGCCGCAGCGGCCCCCGCGGCCGAGGCCCCGGCAGCGGAAGCCTCCGAAGCGCCGAAGGCCAAGCCGGGCGGACTGCAGATGAAGGGCGGCCTCAAGGGACCGGGCGCCAAGAAGACGGCAGCTCCGGCGGCATCCGCGAAGGCCGAAGCTCCGGCAGCCGAAGCTCCCGCGGCAGAGACGTCGTCCGCGGACGCCCCCGCGGTCCCGAAGGCGAAGCCGGGCGGACTGCAGATGAAGGGCGGCCTCAAGGGTCCGGGCGCCAAGAAGACAGCGGCACCCGCCGCTGCCAAGGCACCCGAGACGGCCAAGGCACCCGAGACGGCCACGGAGGCTCCGGCCGAGCCGGCTCCCGCGTCGGACTCGTCCGCCACGACGGCAGTCCCGAAGGCGAAGCCGGGCGGATTGCAGCTCAAGACGGGTCTGAAGGGACCGGGTGCCAAGAAGGCGTCGGCTCCCGCGCCTGCTCCGAAGGCCGCTGCCACGGAAGCACCCGTGGAGGCAGTTGCCGAGGCTCCCGCCACCGAGGCACCGGCCACGCCGGCTGCCGAAGCTCCTGCCGAGGAGCCGAAGGAAGCGGCGATCCCGAAGGCCAAGCCCGGTGGGCTTCAGCTCAAGAGCGGCCTGAAGGGACCGGGCGCCAAGAAGACCGCGCCCGCAGCGCCGAAGGTGTCCGAGCCGGTCGTCGACGAGGCACCGGAGGCGGCTACCGCTCCCGAGCCGGAGACCGCACCCGAACCCGAGGCTGCGTCCGAACCGGAAGCTCCGGCGACAACCGAAGCTCCGGCAACGACCGAAGCTCCGGCGACGGCCGAAGTTCCTGAATCGGCCGAGCCGAAGGCTCCGGCAGCGGATATCCCGCCGCCGCCGAAGGCGAAGCCGGGCGGCCTGCAGATCAAGGGCGGCATCCGGCCTCCCGGCCGCAAGTAGGCACCAGCGCAATACGAGCCGAGGCTCGCAACACCTGAGAAGTACACGGTGTTGCGAGCCTCGGCTCTTTCGTACAGAACGTCGTCTGCGGCATCGACCTACGGCGACGCCCGCGGTCTGCTACGCCCCTCGGAGCGACGCCTCGATCTGCGGCCACGACCGCTTCAATTCGTCCTCCCAGTACCCCCAGGAGTGCGTGCCGTCTTCCCGGAAGTGGAAGGTGGCCGGGATATCCAGTTCTTCGAGACGTTCGGCGAGACGCTGCGTGCACAGGTTCGTCGCGGCCTCGATGACCCCGCCCACGAGAACCTGCTCGTGCAATTCCGGCGCCTGGGCCGACCGTGGCAACATCGGATTCTCGTACGGCCCCGGCAGTCCGCTCCCGTTCGAGACGTAGAGGGAGATGCCCCGAAGCCCTTCCGCGTTGACCGTGGGGTCGTGGCGGCGCCACTCGTCGTCGTCGTACGGTCCCCACATGTTCCGGGCATCGGTCTCGCCCATGACCTCGACGACGGTCCGGAGGAACGCCTGCCCCATCGGGTCGCTGGTTTGGGCGCAGCCACTGTACGAGGCGACACCCCGATACAGTCCGGGCGCCTGGATGGCGAGATCGAGGACGGACGTGCCTGCCATCGACAGTCCCGCGATCGCATTGACCCCCGTCGTGTCCAGCGCGCGGTCGACGACCGGCGGGAGTTCCCGGGTGAGGAACGTCTGCCACTTGGCGCGGCCCACCACCGGGTCTTCCTGAATCCAGTCGGTGTAATAGGTGAACATGCCCTGTGCCGGAATCACCACGTTCACGTTCTTGTCGGCGAGGAAGTCGAGGATCTTCGTCTGGTTGAGCCAGTTCGCCCCGTCTTCACCGCCGCCGGCGCCGTTGAGCAGGTACAGCGTCGGCTGCGGCACGCTTGTGTCGGCGGCACGGATCACCTGGAGCGGGATCTCCCGTCCCATCGACGGCGAATACACGTGCATGTCCCAGCGGGCGCCGTCGACCTGCTCGATCCGGGTCTCCCCGCTCCCCAGCGGCGATGCCCCGGCCTGTGTTCCCGGAACGGTGAGCGCGAAAGCTATGACGGCACAGGTTGCGCCACGCCTCAGACGGTTCTTTTTCATCGTGCGAACTGGCCCTGTCGGTCGTCGTCCGATGGAGATGCGAAGACAGTACGCAACACCGGGCCCGCAACCGCAAGTGCGTCGGGCGAAGTCATGCGCCAGTGCGTGACCGGCACTGAACGGTCATGGACGCGACCGCTGACGGCGTCCGCCCATCCGGTGGCACCCCCGCGTCCGTCCTCACCGGCGGAGAAGTACAGAACGTCGCCGTCGAACAGCGAAGGCCGGTGCCGCCCCGCCAACGTCGCATTGTGCTCGGCGGCCGCCGCCAGTTTCCGCACGAGCTTGTCGGTGGCGTCGGCCGTGTTGCCGGTCAGTTCGGCGACCATACGCACGAGGTCCTCGATGCTGCCCGGTTCAGTGCTGCCCGGTCCGGTGTCGTCCGTCTCGAAACCGAACCCGGCGAGCAGATCGGCCATCGGCACCGTCTCCTCGGCGTCTCCGGTACCGGTGTCGAGACCGGCACCGGCGAAACTGTCGAGCATCACCAGCGATTCGACGGTTTCACCGGCGGCCTGCAACTGCACCGCCATCGCCTGGGCGATCACCCCACCCAGCGACCAGCCGAGAAGTCGGTAGGGGCCGTGTTCCTGAACTCGACGGATCTCCTCGACGTACCTGGCCGCGAGGTCGTCGAGTGTCTCGGGGAGATCGTCGAGCGGGGTCTGCAGGCCGTACACCGGTAGTGACGGATCGAGATGGGGAACGAGTGCCGTGTAACACCAAGACAATCCGACGATCGGGTGGACGCAGAACAGCGGCGGGAGGCCACCCTGTTCCCGAATAGGTTGCAGCATCGCAAATTCCGGTCCCGTCGTTTCACCCTGGTCGATCCGCTGCGACAGCGCTTCCACCGTCGAGTGGGAGAACAGCCACTGCAACGGGACAGCAACGCCGAGCGTGTCCCGAATCCGCGCGACGAACCGTGTGGCGACGAGAGACGTACCGCCGAGGGTGAAGAAGTCGTCGTCGAGTCCGGCTCCCTCGAGACCGAGGATCGCAGAGAATGCCTCCGCGACAGCCTGTTCCGTCTCGGACGACGGAGCACGATATTCGTGCGTTCGGATCTCGGGTTGCTACAGCGCCTTTCGATCGAGTTTTCCGTTCGGCGTCATCGGCAGCGATTCCAGCACGACGAACTGTGACGGAACCATGTAGGACGGCAGGGACTTCCCCATTGCAGCACGCAACTGCTGCACATCCGGCTCACCGGTGGGGACGACATAGCCGACGAGTTGATCGGGCCAGGCCACCACGGCCCCGGCGGCTACCCGTTCGCTCGCCCGCAACACCGATTCGATCTCTCCGAGCTCGATGCGTTGTCCTCGCAACTTGACCTGAAAGTCGTTGCGGCCGAGGAACTCGAGTTCACCCCGGTGATTCCGTCGCACCAGATCGCCCGTCCGGTACAGCCGGGTTCCGGGAGCGTCGAACGGGTTCGCCACGAACCGGTCGGCCGTAATGTCTGCCCGACGCGCGTATCCGCGGGCGAGCTGCGCACCCGAAAGATAGAGTTCGCCCACCACGCCGACCGGTACCGGGTGGAGGCGGGTGTCGAGCACCCACGCCCCGGTGTTCCATACGGGTGTACCGATGGGGACGGGTAGCCCGTCGTCGACGGCGCTGCCTGGATGGTGGGTGGCCTGCATCGTGGTCTCGGTGGGCCCGTACAGGTTGTGGACGTCGCACCCGAACAGGCTTCGCGCGCGCTGCGCTGTCGTACCGGCCAGCGCCTCCCCGCCGGTGAACACCAACCGCAACGCCGGCGTCGGAGCATCCGCCACGTCGAGCACCGCGTCGAGGACGGTCGGCACGAACTGTGCGACCGTGACCTCGAACTCCACCAACGCGCGCGCAAGGTAGTCGGGATCCCGATGTCCGTCCGGCGCAGCGACGGCCAGTCGCGCTCCCGTGTGCAAGGGCCAGAACAACTCCCACACCGAGGCGTCGAACGTCAGCGGCGTCTTGAGCAGCACCGTGTCGTCGCCGTCCGTTCGGAATTCCTCCTGCAGCCAGCTCAACTGGTTCACCACCGATGCGTGCGACACCGTCACGCCCTTGGGCCGGCCCGTCGAGCCCGACGTGGAGATGAGGTACGCGGCGTTGTCCGCGTGTAGCGGCGCGCGTCGTTCGTGGTCTCCGATCGGTGCGTCCGAGACGCCGGACGGATCGACGGTGCCGAGGTCCACCACGGTGCGGTCGCCGTAGGCATCGGGACTCCCCGACGACAGCACGAGCACCGGATCTGCGAGGTCGAGCACGTACGAGGTCCGTTCGGCCGGTTGCCCGGGATCGAGAGGAACATATGCACCACCGGCGGCAATCACCGCGTGGACGGCGATCACGGCGTCGATCGAACGTTCCATCGCGACCGCGACGCTCGCATCCGGCCCGATGCCCAGCGACACGAGGTGTCGCGCAAGACGGTTCACCCGCGACGCGAACTCGGCGTAGGTGTACGACACCGTGCCGTCCGTCACCGCGACCGCGTCCCGAGACTGCACAGCCTGTGCGTCGAGCCACTCCGGAAGAGTGGCGAACCCGGCCTGGGTGCGCACACTCGGCAGGCCGAGTGCCCGAAGCAACGAATGCTCGTCCGGTGCCAGCCAGTCCAGATCGCCGACCGGCGTCGCCGGATGGTGCGCCACCGCGCCGAGGATCCGGACGACGCGATCAGCGATGGCGACGACCGTGGTTTCGTCGAACAGGTCTGTGGCATAGGTCCACGTCATGGCGATGCCCGCAGGGTCCCCCGTCTCGGAGAACGCTTCGTGTGCGGTGATCTGGAGATCGAACATCGCCCGGTCGAGGGGAGCTTCGACGGGCTCTATCCGGACGTCGCCCAGACGGAAGTCGCCGGCTTGCATGTTCTGGAGTGTCAGCATGACCTGGAACAGCGGGTTGCGTGCCTGCGACCGCGGGGGTGCCAGCACCTCGACCAGCCTCTCGAACGGCACGTCGGCGTGCGCGAAGGCGTGCAGATCGACCTCGCGGACAGATCGGAGCAGGTCGGTGAACGGCATTCCGGGATCGACTGCGGTACGCAGCACCAGGGTGTTGACGAACATGCCGACGAGGTCGTCGAGGGCGGCGTCGCCACGACCCGCGACCGGAGTGCCGAGTGCGATGTCGGACGAGCCGCTGAGCCGCGAGAGCGCCACCGCCGTCGCGCTGTGCAGCACCATGAACAACGTCGCCCGGTGGGTTCCGGCGAGCGCGAGCAGCGCGGCGTGGAGTGTCCCGTCGAGCGTCACCGCGTGCGACGCGCCTCGGTGCGACGCCACCTGGGGGCGTGGTCGATCCCACGGAAGTTCGAGCTGATCCGGCAGGGACGCCAGAGTCTCGGTCCAGTAGGCGATCTGCTTTGCCATGATGCTGCCGGGATCGTCTTCGGATCCGAGCACCGTCCGCTGCCACAGCGCGTAGTCCGCGTACTGCAACGGCAGGGGTGCCCACGCGGGCGGGTTGCCCTCGACCCGCGACACATACGCCGTCATCACGTCCCGGGTGAGCGGGCCCATCGAGAATCCGTCACCGGCGATGTGGTGGAGCACGAAGACGAGAACGAACTCCGCGGGTCCGGGCCGGAACAACCGCACCCGGATCGGTACCTCGGCGGTCACATCGAAACCAGCCGCGACGAATTCGGCGACCACCGCGGCCACCTCGTCCACATCGACCGGTACGGGCGTCAGGTCCGCCTCCACCTCGGAGGGTGCGAGCACCTGCTGGATGCCCGAGCCCTCGACCTCGGGGTACACCGTCCGCAGCACCTCGTGTCGCGCCAGCACATCCTCGAGCGCTGCCTGCAGCGCGGTGACGTCGAGGTCGCCCGACAGCCGGAGCGCTGCCGGGACGTTGTAGGTGGCGGAAGCCGGATCGAATCGGTTGAGGAACCACAGCCGCTGCTGTGCGAGCGACAGCGGAACGCGCTCGGGGCGTGGACCGGCCGTGAGCGCGGGCCGCGCACCGGCGCCAACGGTCGGTGCCACGGCCTCCGCGAGCGCCACAACGGTGGGGTCCTCGAAAACGGCGCGCACCGGCACGGTCGTGTCGAGTGCGGCGCCGAGGCGTGCGGCCAACTGCGTGGCACTGAGGGAATTACCTCCGAGGGCGAAGAAGTCGTCGTCGAGACCGACGCGCCCGATGCCGAGCAATTCGGCGTAGACGGTGGCGACGGTCTGCTGGACGGAATCCTCCGGCGCGCGGAAAACCGTCGCTTCGAAGCCCGGCACGGGCAGCGCTTTCCGGTCGAGCTTGCCGTTCGCGGTGATCGGCAGCGCATCGAGGACGAGTATCTGCGCGGGCACCATGTACGACGGCAGTTCGTCCGCGATCCGGTCGCGGAGCAACTGCGGGTCTGCGGTGTTGCCCTCGGCGGGAACGACGTACCCGATGATCCGGTCGCCGGTTCGGGTGTCGCTGTGCAGCACGACGACGGCCTGCGCGACCCCGTCGGTGCGGGTGAGGACGGCTTCGATCTCGCCGAGTTCGATGCGCAGTCCGCGCACCTGCACCTGGGCGTCGCGTCGCCCGACGAAGTCGAGCTCCCCGGCGGCGGTGCGACGCACCAGATCCCCTGTCCGGTACATCGATCCGCCGGTGTAGGGGTTGGCGACGAAGCGTGCCGCGGTGAGTTCCGGGCGGCGGTGGTAACCGCGGGCGAGCCCGGCTCCGGACAGGTACAGCTCACCGCGGCGTCGACGGACGGATGCCCGGACAGGACGGCGTCGATTTCGGACAGCTCGATTCGGTGGCCGCGGACCTTCACCTGGAAGTCGTTGCGTCCCAGGTATTCCAGTGTTCCGTCTGCGGTCTTCCGGACGCGGTCACCCGTCCGGTACATGAGTCCGCGCCCGATCGGATCGGCGACGAACCGAGTTGCGGTGAGCTCCGCGCGATCGTGATAGCCCCGCGCGAGACCCGCGCCGGATACGTACAGTTCGCCCGGCACTCCGGTGGGCACCGGCTGCAACCGGTCGTCGAGAACCATTGCGGACGTGCCGAGGACGGCACGCCCGATGCGCACCGGTTCTCCCGGCGTCATCGGGCCGAAATGCGTTGCCATGATGGTCGACTCGGTAGGGCCGTAGGCGTTGAACATCGCGCGTCCCGGCGCCCACCGTGTCACGAGCGACGGTCCCGCATGCTTCGCCGCCGACGACGACCACACGGACGTGGGGCAACGTCGCGGGATCGAGTGTCGCCAGCGCCGCGGGGGTGAGGAACAGATGGGTCACGCCGGTGCCGGCGAGCACCGTCTCGAGTTCGGTGCCGCCGTAGATTCCGGTGGGGACGAGCACGAGCGTCGCTCCTCCACCGATCGCCATCAGCAGTTCGAGCAGCGATGCGTCGAAACTGGGTGACGCGAATGCCGCGACGCGGTCACCGGGCCGGACGCCGTAGTGGCGTTGCTGCTCGGCGACGAACGCCGCGAGGCCGCGGTGGGTGACGACCACGCCTTTGGGCACGCCTGTGGAACCGGAGGTGTAGATCAGGTAAGCGGGGTGGTCGGGGTGTGGCTCGCGCGCGGGGACGGGCCGGTCGTCGTCGGTCTGCGCGGCGGCGTCGAGCCACCGCACGTCGTCGGGCAGGGCGTTGCGGTGTGCGTCGGTGGTGAGGCCGAGCCGGACGCCGGAGTCGGTGAGCATGTGCGCGATGCGAGCCGCCGGATACGTCGGGTCGACAGGCAGGAACGCGGCGCCTGTGCGACGGCCGACCCCAGCACCCGCACGTAACGGTCGACCAGCATTGCGGCAGTGGCGTCTTCGAACAGGTCGCGGGCAAAGGTCAGCGTGACGGTCGCATGCCGCTCGTGCTCGGTGACTGCGAATTCGAGATCGAACTTGGCGACTCCGAAATCGACCGGCAGCACCTCGATGTCGAGACCGGGCAGCGTCACCGCACCGGGCTGCGGTACGTCGAGTGCGAGCACCGTCTGGAACAGCGGTTGGTGCGACGTCGAGCGCGCCGGAGCGACTGCCTCGACGAGTTGCTCGAACGGGAGATCGGCGTGGGAGTACGCGGCAAGATTGTTGTCGCGCACCGCGGTCAGGACCGCGGCGAACGAGAGCGAGGCGTCGAACCGGGTGCGCAACGGAAGGGTATTGACGAACATGCCCACCACGTCGTCGAGGTCGCGACGGCCGCGACCGGCGACCGGCGTGCCGACGGTGACGTCGTAGGTTCCGCTGGTCCGGGCGAGCAGTACCGCAAGGGCGCTGTGCAGCACCATGAACAGCGACGCGTCGTGTTCTCTCGCCAGTTCTGCCGCGCGGGCATACACCGGCGCGGACACGTCGACGGTGACCGTGCCGCCCCGGAACGAGGGGACCGCCGGTCGACGGTGGTCGGCACGCAGGTCCAGGACCTCGGGGGCACCCGCGAGGGCGTCTCGCCAGAACGCCAGTTGACGGGCCGCCACCGAGTCGGAGTCGGCGGTGCTGCCGAGAAGTCCTTGCTGCCACAGTGCGTAGTCGGCGTACCCGACCGGCAACGGCTCCCACGCCGGTGCGGCACCGGCGCTGCGGGCACCGTAGGCGGCGACCAGATCGCGGGCGAGGACTTGCATCGACCAGCCGTCGATCGCGATGTGGTGCACCACGAGAGCGAGAACGTGCCGGTCGGCATCTTCGCGGAGGACCTCGAGTGCGAGGGGGATCTCGCGGGTGACGTCGAAGCCGCGGGCGACGACCTCGAGCAGCGGCTCGTCGAGCGTGCCGTGCACGTCCTCGACGGTCAGCGGTAGTGCGTCGAGCGCGGCGGCGACCGACAGGATCTCCTGGCGGGGACCGTCGCCGTGGTCCGGGTAAAGGGTGCGCAGCGTCTCGTGCCGGTCGACGATGCCGGTGACGGCACTGCGCAGCGCGTCGATGTCGAGCGTGCCGGTCAGTCGTAACGCGACCGCCACGTTGTAGGCACCCGATCCGGGGTCGAAGCGGTTGACGAACCACATGCGCGCCTGCGCCGGTGAGAGCGGGATGTGCTCGGGGCGCGGTCCTGCGACGAGCGCCGGGCCCACCTGCCGATCCTGCTGTCTGTCGATAAGGGTGGACAGGCCGCCCACCGTGGCGTTGTCGAACAGATCGCGGATCTGCAGCCGGGTACCGAAGGTGTCGTCGAGCCGGGCGAGCAGCCTGGTCGCGGTCAGCGAGTTACCGCCGAGGTCGAAGAAGTTCGCCGTCGCGCCGAGGCCGTCGCGTCCCAGCACGTCGGCCACGATCGCCGCCACCGTCTCCTCGGTCGCGGTCGCCGGGGCGACATACTCGGCACCGGAGCCGAATTCCGGTGCGGGAAGGGCTTTGCGGTCGAGCTTGCCGTTGGAGGTCACCGGCAGCGCTTCGAGCACCATCGCGACGGTGGGAACCATGTGACGCGGGAGGCGCGCTGCGGCGTGCGCGAGGACAGTCTCGCTGTCCACGGCACCGACCACGTACGCGACGAGGTGTTCCCCGGCGGCGTTGTCGCGATGCAGCGCGACCACCGCCTGTGCGACGGCGTCGTGTTCGAGCAGCGCGGACTCGATTTCTCCGAGTTCGATGCGCTGGCCCCGGAGTTTCACCTGGAAGTCGCTGCGACCCACGTACTCGAGGACACCGTCGGTGCGCCACCGCACCACGTCACCGGTGCGGTAGAGACGCGCTGGGCCGGACGGGTCGGCGACGAATCGCCCTGCCGTCAGCCCGGGTGCCGCGTGGTATCCGCGAGCGAGTTGCACTCCCCCGAGATACAGCTCACCCTCGACACCCACCGGAACCGGCTGCAGCCGCGAGTCCAGCACGCGCACAGTCGTATTCCAGACGGGCGCTCCGATGGGCACCGGGTTCTCCCCGGCGACCGTCGGATGGGCGGTGACGTCGACCGCGGCTTCCGTCGGTCCGTAGAGGTTGTGGAGTGCCGCGCCGACGCTGTCGGCGAACCGTGCGACGGTGGTGGCGGGCAGTGCCTCCCCGCTGGTGAACACCTGCCGGATGCTGCCGCAACGCCCGAGATCGGCACCCGCGAGGAAGACCTCGAGCATGGACGGCACGAAATGCAATGTCGTGACGTCGTATTCGTCGATGATGCGGGAGAGGTAGCGCGGGTCGCGGTGCCCGTCCGGGCTCGCGAGCACCACCGAGGCGCCGGTGAGCAACGGCCAGAACAGCTCCCACACCGACACGTCGAAGGTCGCGGGAGTCTTCTGCAGCACCACGTCGTCGACCGTGAGCGGATAGGTGTCCTGCATCCACAGCAGACGGTTGACGATGCTGCGGTGCGAGATGGCCACGCCCTTGGGGCGTCCGGTGGACCCGGACGTGAACAGCACGTACGCCAGGTCGTCGGGGTGGAGCCGCACGGCGGTCGAGATCGGTGAGCGGCGCGTCGGAGAACCCGGCCGTGTCCGGCAGAGCGGAGAGCACCCGGGCCGGGGCAGCCGTATCGAGCACGTGAGCGGTTCGCGCCGCCGGTTGTTCGGGGTCGATCGGCACGTACGCGGCACCGGTGGTGACGACGGCGTGAATCGCGGTGAACTGGTCGAGCGACCGCGGCATCGCGACGCCCACCAGGTCACCGGGGCCGATACCGTCGGCGACGAGAGCACGCGCGAGGCGGTTGACCCGCGACGCGAATTCCGAATAGGACAGAGCAGGAACGCCCTCGACGAGGACGGCGCGCGCGTCCGGTGTCCGCTGCGTTCGGTGCGCAACAAGATCCACGAGTGTCGCGAGCGGCAGGTCCCGCTCGGGGCCGCGTTCGAATCCGGCGACGGTGTCTCGTTCGCCGGGCAGGAAGACGTCGACGTCCCCGACCCGCGTGTCGGGCCGGGTCGCCACGGTCTCGAGCACTCCGACGAGTCGCCGCGCGATGCGCTCCACGGTGGCGCGGTCGAACAGGTCGGTGCGGTAGCGCACGCTCAGCCGCAACCGCGGTTCCAGGATGGCCATCACGGTGAGCGGGTAGTGGGTGGCGTCACGGGCGTCGATACCGGTGACGCGCATGCCGGCGAAGTCGGTGGTCTCGTCGAAACCGGCGCGGTCGACGGGGTACGACTCGAAAACAGTGAGGGTGTCGAACAGGGTTCCGGCACCGATGTTCTGCTGGATGCTGCCCAGACCCACGTGATGGTGGTCGAGCATCGACACCTGCGTGTCCTGCACGCTGCGAAGCACGTCGGCGACGGTGTCGCCGGGCTCGAGCCGTACCCGGACCGGCACGGTGTTGATGAACAGGCCCAGCATGTTCTCGACACCGGGCAGTTCGGCGGGGCGGCCCGAGACGGTCGCGCCGAAGACCACATCCGAACGCGTGAGCATCCGGCCCAGGACGAGTGCCCACGCGACCTGGACGAGCGTGTTGACGGTGACCCCGGTATCCCGCGACTGCTCGGTGAGGGCGGTGAGCAACTCGTCGGTCAGGTCGAGGTCGATCTCGCCGGGGTTGTCCTCGAAGGACGCTTCCGCGTTCGGTGCCACGAGCGTCGGCTCGGTGACGCCGGCGAGCAACTCGCTCCATGCCCGCAACGATTGGTCGGCGTCCTGCTCGCGCCACCACCGGAGATAGTCCCGGTACGGCACAGGCTCGGTGAGCGCATCCCGGGATATGTAGTGGGTGAGGATCTCTCGTACGAGAAGTGGCATCGACCAGCCGTCGAGCACGAGGTGGTGGTTGGTGAGCACGAGCGTCGCGCGGTCGTCGGTGCGGACGAGTACCGCCCGCAGCAACGGGGGCCGGGCGGGGTCGAACGGTGCCGCCCGCTCGGCGTCGAGAACGTCGGCGGCCGAGCACCCGTCGGCGTGCACCTCACGCCACGGCACCTCGACACGGTCGAGGACGATCTGCACCGGGTCGCCGGTCTCGTCGTGGACGAACGCGGTGCGCAGGTTGGCGTGCCGCGCGACGACCGCGTCGACGGCGGCGCGCAGTCGGCCTCCGTCCACGGCACCGCCCAGTTCGAGGCTCAATTGCGCGACGTAGACGTCGAGCGAACCGGCGGCGAGCCGGGTGTGGAACAGCAGGCCCGCCTGGAGCGGTGGCAGCGGCCAGATGTCCTCGACGGCGGTGAATTGCGATTCCCACTGCTCGATCTGCCGCTGACGAACCGAGACGAGCGGAAGGTCGGACGGAGTGAGACCACCCGCGTCGGCGTGCTCGACGTGTGCGGCGAGGCCGGTGAGAGCGTCGAGCCACAGTTCGGCGAGTTCGGCGACGTGCTCTGCGGAAACTACGCGCGGCACATACGCGAACGACGCAGTCAGATGCGGCCCGTTCGGGCCGTCGACCACCATCGCGTTGATATCGATCGCGGCTGCGGCAGCGAGCGCAGAGGCCCGGTTGGGATCGAGATCGACGTCGTCGGGCACCCAGCCGATGTCACGAATCTCGACAGGGATGTGTCCGGAGGTCAGGCGGCCGAGATAATTGAACGACAGTTGCGCGACAGGCAGTTCGGCGAGCACCGGGCCGGTCTCGCGATCGAGGTGCCGCAGTACGCCGTAGCCGATGCCGTGGTTCGGCACGGCGGCGAGTTGTTCCTTCACGGACTTGATCGCGGCACCCGCGCCGGATCCGCCGTCCGGTGCGTGGTCGAGGTCGCCGGGGACGGACAGACGCACCGGGTAGGCGGTGGTGAACCATCCGACGGTGCGGGCGAGGTCAGCAGGACCGACGGCCTCGGGATTACGGCCGTGCCCTTCGAGGGTCAGTAGTACCCCCGAGTTGTCGGCACCGCTGTCCCAGCGTGCGACGGCGAGCGTGAGAGCGGTGAGCAACCCGTCGGCCGCGCCGCTCCGATAGAGCGCCGGCAGTGCGGTCAGGACCGCGTCGGTGACTGCGGGATCGGCGTCGACACGGATGCGGCGGGTGGCGGCGAGAGTGTCGAGGGCCGGGTCGAGCGGCGCGACGCCGGACAGCGGACGTGCATCGGCGAGAGTGTGCTGCCAATATCCGAGTTCGTCGGCGAACATACCGTCGCGCGCGGCGTCGTGCAGTGCGTGCGCCCAGCGGCGGAACGAGGTCCCCGCTTCCGGCAGCGCAGGCTCCTGGGCGGCCGCCACCTGCATCCATGCCTGGGCGAGATCGGGCAGCAGCACCCGCCAGGACACTCCGTCGACGACGAGGTGGTGCGCGACGAGGAGCAGTTTGCCCTTCGTGTCCGGGGCTTCGACGTCGAACCACACGGCCTGCAACATCACGCCGGCAGCGGGATCCAAAGCTGCTGCGGCACTGTCGCAACGAGATTCGATCAGATCGTCGATGTCCGCGATTCCCGCGACCGGAACGCGGGTGACAAGGGTGCCGGCGTCGGCGGCGTCGGCGGAGACTTCCCAGGTCACGTGGCGCATCGCCGAACGCAGCATGTCGTGGCGCTCGAGCACGGCGCCGAGTGCCGCGGAAAGCTGGCCGTCGGTGAGATTCGCGGGCGTGGTGACGAGCACGGCCTGGGCGAATGTGGAAAAGTCTCCGCGCCCGAGTATTTCGCGCACGATGGGCGTCAACGGGATCTCGCCGGCACCGCCGCCGGGCAGTTCTGCCATGGCAGGGGCCGCGGACACGCTCGTGGCAACCCGGGCGAGTGCCGCAATCGTTTTGTGCTCGAAGATCTGTCGCGCCGTGAGGTGCAGTCCGAGGTCCTTGGCGCGGGCGGCGAACTGCATCGCCACGATGCTGTCCGCGCCGAGGGCGAACAACGAATCGTCGACGCCCACCCGCTCGACGTCGAGCAACCCGACCGCCAGTTCGGCGAGGGCGATCCCGGAATCGGTCTGCGGAGCGCGGAATTCGGCGGAGGCAAATTGCGGTGCCGGCAGCGCCGCACGGTCGAGTTTGCCCGCAGATGTCACCGGTATGTGGTCGAGTTCCATCATCGCCGCGGGCACCATGTGCGACGGCAGCATCCGGGCCACACCGTCGAGGAGGGCTGCGGCGTCGAAGCGGTGGTCCGGTTCCATCCGCACGTACGAGATCGGCACGCTCGAACTGCCGGTGTCGTGAACGACCGATGCGGCGTAATCCACGCCCGGTTGCTCGAGCAGTGCCGCGTCGATCTCGCCGAGTTCGATGCGGAATCCGCGAATCTTCACCTGGAAGTCGGATCGCCCGAGGAACTCGAGTTCGTGGTCGGCGGTCCAGCGCACGTCGTCACCTGTGCGGTACAGACGACCGCCGGGCTCGAAGGGGTTGGCCACGAACCTGTCTGCCGTCTGTCCCGGCCGGCCGTGGTAACCGCGCGCCAGCCCGGGCCCACCGATGTACAGCTCACCGACGAACCCGACGGGCACAGGACGCAACCTGCGGTCGAGAACAACCGCGACGACACCGTCGAGGGGCCGGCCGATCGTGATCGGACCCCCCCGGTTTCAGCGGCGCCCCCGCGGTGACGACGATCGTCGTCTCGGTCGGACCGTAACTGTTGGTGAACCGGCTGACCACCCCGAAGCGGTCGACGAGGTCGGGAGTACAGACGTCTCCGCCCACCACGACGGCTTCGAGGTCGTCCAGGCCTGTGGGATCGACGGTGGTCAGTACCGTCGGCGCCGAGACGATGTGAGTGACACGCCGGCTGCGTAGCAGATTGGCGAGGTCGTCACCGCCGAGGACGTCCGGTGGGGCGATCACCATCGCCGCTCCCGCGCTGAAGGCCTGCAGCATTTCGAAGATCGACGCGTCGAAACTCGCCGACGAGAAGCGCAGCATCCTCGACGACGGGGTGAGGCCGAGTTCGGGTCGCGCTTCGGCTTCGAAGGCGGCGAGCCCGGCGTGGGTGACCACCACACCCTTCGGCGTGCCCGTCGAGCCGGACGTGTAGATCATGTACGCGGGGTGCTCGGGTCGCGCCGGAACGACGGGCGGCGACTCCACGGCGGGGTGCTCGTCGTCGACCGCGAGCCAGCGCGGACCGGTGGGCAGGCCGGAGATCCGGTCGCGCACGGTGACGGCGAGACTCGCCCCGGAGTCGCGGATCATGTAGGCGAGACGCTCCGCGGGCAACGCCGGGTCGATCGGCACGAACGACGCCCCGGTCTTCGCGACCGCCCACAGGGCGATCAATGCTTCGGCACTGCGTTCCATGCTGAGCACCACGTAGGTCTCCGGGGCGGCGCCGGCGTCGGCCAGGACCCGCGCGAACCGGTCGGACCGTTCGTCGAGGTCGCGGTAGGTCAGCTTCCGGTCTCCGTCGAGGACCGCGACACCGTCGCGATTGCGACGCACCCCCTCGGCCAGCAACTCCGGAATCAGACGAGTCGGGCGCGGTGGACGCCCACGGAACGGGACGAGGGTGGCCCGTTCGTCGTCGTGCAGCACGTCGAGTGTGCCCACCGCGCCGTCACACTCCGCGAAATCGGCAAGGAACTCGACGAATCGACTGTGGTGCGAGCGCAATTCGTCGCCGGAGTACAGATTCGGGTTGGCTTCGAGGTCGATGTGTGCCGGATGGCCGGGTTGGCTCGGATAGATGTTGAGCGAGAGGTCTTCGACCGGACCGGTGCTGAGCACGTGGAGACGACCGACGAGATCGCCGAGAAGGATCTCGGTGCCGAACATCATGATATTGACTGCGGGACCGAAGAAGCCGCGGTCGGCACCGCCTCTTCCGTTGTCGCGTCGCATGTCCTCGTGCCGGTACCGCTGATGCCGCAGTGCTCCGGTGAGTTCGAGTTGCACACGTATCGTGATGTCGGGAGCGGTGTCTGCGGGATCCACGGACACGCGGATCGGTACGACGTTGGAGACCATGCCGCCGGAGCGGCGCAACTTGACGGTCGTACGCGCCGAGACGGGCAAGCTGAGCACGATGTCGGCTTCACCGGTGACCCGGGCGAGGAACGCGGCGAAGGCTGCGATGACCACACTTGCGAAGGTGGCCTGCTCGTCGCGGGCGACGACCTTTTCGACGGACGCCGACACCTCGCCGGGCAGCGGTGCGCTGTAACGGACCGGATGAGGGCCGACCGGGGCCGCACGGCCGGAGAGCCCGATCGGATGCGGCAGGTCGCGGACCCGATCGGCCCAATACCCTCGGTCGGTCTCGAAACGGCGGGATTCCCGGTAGCGGTTCTCGTCCTCGACGATCTCGTGGAGCGCACTGACGGGGAACGACGCGGGTTCGCGGCCTTCCTTGGCGGCGGTGTACCGCTCGGCGATGCGGTTGCTGAAGGTCGTGGCACCGAATCCGTCCAGCACGACGTGGTGGATCCGCGTGTAGACGAAGTACCGGGCGTCGGCGATGCGCAGAATCGCGCACACGATGAGCCGGTCCTCGAGCATGTCCAGCGGGGTCTGGTATTCGGCTCGCATCCACGCGAGGGCAGCCGCCTCCGGATCGGGGCTCTCACGCAGGTCGAGGACGGTCGCCCGATCGTTGAGATCGGGATCGATCACCTGGTAGGGCTGCCCGTCGTGCTCGAACAACCGGAGCATTGCGGTGCCGATTTCGCGACCGGTGGCCGCGCCCGCGTCGGCGAACGCGTCGACGTCGAGATCACCGTGGACGTCGATGTACTGGGCGATGGTGAGCGGGATGTCGCCGAGTAGGTGCTGGGCGAACCAGATCCCGCGCTGCGCCGAAGAGAGCGGAAATCCGGACTGCGGTGCGTCGTCGACGAGCCCCGGCTCGCGCGTTCGCTCGTGCTTCACTCGACTCCCGACGTCGTGAACTAAACGATCCCGAATTGTTATTCGGACAAGATCGTTCCGTAATGTAGCTCAGTCGGAGAATCGCGCAAGTAGCAAATCTCTCTTCGGTGGGTGAATGTTGATACGTGACAAATCTCGGCCGTAATGCTCCAACAATCGCGGATCCATGATCCGTCGCCACAGCGGCGGCACCAGCGACAGGATGATCAGCACCGCGTATCCGGCGGGAAGCTGGGGAGCGTCCGGCATCGACCGCAGCGTCTGGTAGCGCCGCAGCGGGTTCGCGTGGTGGTCACTGTGTCGCTGAAGGTTGTAGAGGAAGACGTTCGAGCAGACGTGATTGCTGTTCCAGCTGTGTTCGGGGGCGACCCGCTCGTACCCGCCACCGGAACGGCTCCTGCGCAGCAACCCGTAGTGCTCGATGTAGTTCGCGCCCTCGAGAAACATGATCGCCAGGGCGGCCTGCACGACGAGCCACGGCGCGATCGACCAGCCGAACACCGCGATCACCGCCGCGTACAGCGCCACGCTCATCAACCACGCACTGAGCACATTGTTGTGCCGCACGTTCCACCACGACAGTCCACGCCGCCCGAGGCGGGCTTTCTCGTACCGCACCGCCGAACGAAGACTGCCGAACACCGAACGCGGCAGGAACCGCCAGTAACCTTCACCGAAACGCGCGGTCGCCGGGTCCTCCGGCGTCGCGACCCTGATGTGGTGCCCGTGGTTGTGCTCGGTGTAGAAGTGGCCGTAGAAGGATTGCGCCAGCGCCACTTTCGCGAGGGTGCGTTCGATCGAGGTGCGTTTGTGCCCGAGTTCGTGCGCGGCGTTGATTCCGACTCCGCCGACGATCCCCAGGGTCGCGGCGAGTGCGAACCGTTCGGCGCCGCCCATCGGTTGCGACACCCACAGCCAGCACCCGAACACGAAACCGGCGTACTGCAGCGGCAGATAGAGATAGGTGCAGTAGCGGTAGTACCGGTCGTTTTCGAGCGGCTTCATCACCGCCTCGGGCGGGTTGCTCGTATCGAGCTTCGCGAAAGCGTCGATCAGTGGGCAGATCACCGCGATGATGATCGCGCCGGCCGCCCAGAAGACTCCGAGACCGAACTGCTGCACCAGCAGATAGGCGAGAAACGGACTCAGCGGCATCGCCAGGCCGTACAACCAGAGGTAGCGCTTCGGATCCCGCCATCGCGCACCCGGGCTTGCGTACCCGGTGTCGCTCCCCACGCTCATTCCCACCTCTATCGGTTCCATCCCCCGCGGTTGTCTACACCGCACACCGACCACAACGCGGGTCGCCGGATCGGCTACACAGTGTCCACGGAACCTACCAACCGGTACGACCCGGATGGCAACCGAGCGCAGACACGGCGACGGCGCCGCACCCACGGATGCGACGCCGCCGCTCGGTCAGCAGAGTCGCGCGTTCAGATAGTGCGCACGCCCTGGGCCTGCGGGCCCTTCTGACCCTGGCCGATCTCGAACTCGACGCGTGCTCCCTCGTCGAGCGACTTGAATCCCGAACCCTGGATCTCGGAGTAGTGAACGAAAACGTCCGCGCCCCCACCGTCCTGCTCGATGAATCCGAAGCCCTTTTCTGCGTTGAACCACTTGACAGTGCCCTGCGACATACCACTTGCTCCTAATCTTCCCGCCCGTCACCCCGACGCGCGGCCTTGCTGGAATCCCAATCATCGCACTGATCCGGACATTCGGCGCGGTGGATCCCGTCTTATTTCTGCGTGTCGGGAAAACGCGGGTGAAAACCGTTTGGTGGACGGTGGCACCATGGACCCGTGACTAACGAGGAACAGGGCCAGCTTCACCACCGCATGAGCCGCCGTTTGGAGCAGTCGTCCAAGCTCCAGAACGTGCTGTACGAGATCCGTGGGCCCGTGCACGCGCACGCCGCGCGGCTCGAAGCGGAGGGCAATCGCATCCTCAAGCTCAACATCGGCAACCCCGCGCCCTTCGGTTTCGAGGCACCCGACACGATCGTGCAGGACATGATCGCGTCGCTTCCGCACGCGCAGGGTTACTCGGAGTCCAAGGGCATCGCGCCGGCCCGACGCGCGATCGTCACGCGCTACGAACTGGTCCCGGGCTTCCCCAAGTTCGACATCAACGACGTCTACCTCGGCAACGGTGTCTCCGAACTCATCACCATCACGATGCAGGCACTGCTCGACGACGGTGACGAAGTGCTCATCCCCGCACCCGATTACCCGTTGTGGACTGCGATGACCTCGCTCGGTGGAGGCACGCCCGTCCACTACCTGTGCGACGAGAGCAACGGCTGGAACCCCGACATCGAAGACATGGAGTCGAAGATCACCGAGCGCACCAAGGCGATCGCGGTGATCAACCCGAACAACCCCACCGGGGCGGTGTACTCCCGCGACGTGCTCGAGCAGATCGTGCGCCTGGCCCGCAAGCACCAGTTGCTGCTGCTCGCCGACGAGATCTACGACAAGATCCTCTACGACGACTCCAAGCACGTGTCGCTGGCGACGCTCGCCCCCGATCTGCTGTGCATCACGTTCAACGGATTGTCGAAGGCGTACCGCGTCGCCGGCTACCGGTCGGGATGGATGGTCATCACCGGCCCGAAGGAGCACGCCGCCGGTTTCCTCGAGGGCATCGACCTGCTCGCCTCGACGCGTCTGTGCCCGAACGTACCGGCTCAGCACGCCATCCAGGTGGCACTCGGCGGCTACCAGAGCATCGACGATCTGGTGCTGCCCGGCGGACGACTGCTCGAACAGCGCGACGTCGCGTGGGAGCGTCTCAATGCGATCCCGGGCGTCAGTTGCGTCAAACCGCGCGGCGCGCTCTATGCGTTCCCCCGCCTCGACCCCGAGGTGTACGAGATCCACGACGACGAGCAACTCGTTCAGGACCTGCTGCTGCAGGAGCGCATCCTGGTCACGCAGGGCACCGGTTTCAACTGGCCCGATCCGGACCACTTCCGCATCGTGACACTTCCGTGGGCCAGGGATCTGTCCGTCGCGATCGAAAGGATCGGCAACTTCCTCTCGAGCTACAAGCAATAGACGCCACGCCGCGAGTGGCGCATCGTTGCCGAACAGTGACGTCCGACCGCTAGAGGCGAAAGTCCCTGTTCAGTCCCTTTTCGCGCCCCGCGTCGCTGGACGGTCTGCCGGTTTCGTGAGGAGCGCCACAGGATCGCGGACCCCGACAGGCCCCAAAAAGAAGTAGCTTGGATTCCGGCACCCAGTGCCGGGCTCCCTGACCGACGCCGTCCCCCCTGTGCGAGGTCAGGTGAAGGTGGCGGGGACACCCCCCTGCTCCCCGCCACCACCAGCCCACCCGCTTCCCGGCCTCATCCCGGCTACCGCCCGCACGTCTCGCGTCGAGGGTGGTTAGCCTGTGCCGGTGAGTCACGGACACGGACACGGCCACGGCCACTCCGACGGACCGGCACCGCTGGGTCCGCTCGCTGCGAAGATCGTCATCGGATTGCTGGTGGCCATCGGCGCCGTCGTCCTCCTCGGAACGGTCCTGCTCTGGCCGAGCAGCCAATCCATCGAGGTTCCTGCCCCGTTCCAGACGACCGGCGGTGACGCAGTGGTCACCGAGGCCGGGACCGTCGTCGAGCAAGGGACGGGCGCGTGCGGCAGTCCTTCGTCCGGACGGGTGTTCCCCGGCGATCCGCTGCCGCCGCCCGTGGGTGGTTCCTACGAGTGCGAGCGCAGCATCATCTCCATCGACTCCGGCCCCAACGCCGGCGCGTTCACCTTGCTCGAGGTGGTCCCCGGTCCCGGCCAGCCCGAGTTGAGCACCGGCGACGACCTCCGCATCGTCCGCCAGACCGACCCCACCGGCGCCACCCAGTACTCGTTCTACGACTTTGCGCGCGGACTGCCGCTCGCCCTGATCATCGCCACCTTCGCGATCGTCATCGTGGCCGTTGCCCGCTGGCGCGGCCTGCGAGCGCTCATCGGCCTCGGTGTCGCATTCGCTGTGCTGGTGCTGTTCATGCTTCCCGCACTTCTCGACGGAAAGCCCGCGGTCCCCGTCGCGCTGGTCGGCGGAGCGCTGATCCTCTACGCCGTGCTGTATCTCGCCCACGGGCTCAACCTGCGGACGAGTTCGGCGTTGCTCGGCACTCTCGCCTCCATGGCCCTCGCCGCATTGCTGTCCTATGTCGCGATCCGGATGACCCACCTGACCGGGCTGTCCGAAGAGCAGAACACCGACGTGCAGATGTACATCGGCACGGTGTCGATCAGCGGACTACTGCTGGCAGGGTTCATCATCGGCTCGCTCGGCGTGCTCAACGACGTCACGATCACCCAGGCGTCGTCGGCGTTCGAACTGGCGGCGCTGGATCCGCGTGCCTCGCGCCGGGAGATCTTCGGGTCCGCGATGCGGGTCGGGCGCGACCACATCGCCAGTACCGTCTACACACTCGTGCTCGCCTACGCGGGCGGTGCGCTGCCCCTGCTGTTGCTCTTCTCCGTCGCGGGCCGCTCGATCTCCGACGTGGTCACCGGCGATGCGGTGGCCGTCGAGATCGTGCGCGCCTGCGTCGGCGGCATCGCTCTCGCACTCTCGGTTCCGCTGACCACGGCAATCGCTGCCGTCCTGTCCCGGGCCGGGACCCCGCCGGTCGCACCCGGCCGGCACTCCCGCGCCACCGGCAACGGAGATCCCGGCCGGTAGGTCACAGACCGGGGCCGCGCAGTTCCGGAAGCCGGGGCAGTTCGATCGTCGGGAGCGGCGGCAACGTCGGCACCGGAATGTTCAGACCCGGGAACTGCGGTTCCGGTTCCGGTTCCGGTTCCGGCGGCGGTGGCGGCACGGGCCGCTGTTCGTAGGTCGTCGTCGTGGACGTTTCGGGAACGGTCGTCGTGGGAGTGACCGTCGCCGGCGACGCGGCGGGTGCGGGCTGCGGCCGAGTCGAGGACGTCGTCGGCACATCGAACGACTGAGTGGGGCTCGTACCGCGGTCGGCAGGTGCCCCGAAGACGGAGTTCCCCGCGCTCAGCGCGATACCGATCACCGCGACGACGGCCAACGCCGACCCGGCCAGTCCGGCACCGGAGATCTGCTTACCGCTGACCGCAGGTCCTCGCCACGACAGCGCGGCCCACCACGGCTTCGATTCGTCGTCCGTGGGCTCAGTGCTCTTCCCCGATTGGGTCGAGGACGACACCGCAGAAGGTGTGGACGACACCGCCGCCTTCACGACCGGAATGCGGTCGGTGTCCTCGGCCGCGGCCGGCGCGGGACGCGGAGGCACGATGCGCGTGAGCGGACTGATCGGCTGCGACGACGGCGGTTTCGCCGCGACGATCGCACCGCCCTTCGCCAGGACGAGTTCGGGCTCGTGCGGCACGACCAGCGGCAACTTCAGCCACGACCGCAGGACTTCCTGCACCAGCGGCACGTGCGCGCCGCCGCCGAGCAACACCACGGCCTCGGGGTTACGGTTCGACCGCGCAATGACGTTGTGCACGAACTGCGCCGACGACTCGACGCACTGAGAGATCAGCGGGTCGAACGTGTCGCGCGACATGAACACCACGCCGGCTGCCCCCGGCACCGCCACGGTATCGCTCTCGGAGAGCTTCTCTTTCGCCTGCCGGCACTGCGCCGACAACTCGTTGTCGGTGTTCGGGTCGTCGGGACGCCACACGCCGTTGCTGTCGAGCGCGTGCTCGCGGATTGCGTTGTCGAAGACACGGCCACCGATCGAGTCGGTGCGTTCGGCGAGCACCTGACCGGCGCGCAGGTCGACGACGGTGACGGTGAGGCCCGCGTCGCCGAGGTCGTAGAAGACCGCGGTGTTGCTGCCCAGCTCACCGGTCGACTGCAGATAGGTCAAGGCCGCTTCGGGCTCGGAGACCAGAGTGAAGCGGTCGAGTTGTTCGGCGGACATCGCGGCACGAAGCCGGTCCGCCTGTGCCTGATCGCGGTAGACGAGACCGACCGTGTCGATCGGATCGCCGGCGACGCCCGCCTGGAACAGCACGCCGAGCGTGCTGGCCGCAAGCCGCGCAGGATCGTCCTTCCCCGTTTCCACGACCTGGAATTGGAAGCCCGCGGAGGGTGCGGCCCGATCGACCGGACGCACGATCCGGACGGCGCTTTCCCCCACGGTTACACCGAGAACCGAACTCATCAGCCGCCTTCGACAGTTGTTCGCGCCAGCCGCATCAAACTCCCCCGGCGCATTCGAATCGTTTCGATGCTAACCGATGCCACCGACAACGCCAGGGCCGGTCGAGGACGCCGTCGGCGAATCCGGTCCGCCGCGGGGGTGTCCCCTACGATCGGCGAATGCGGATTCTCTTCGTGTGCACCGGAAACATCTGTCGATCTCCAACCGCCGAACGGTTGACCACCGCATTCGCCACCGAGTCGGGACGGGACGACCTCACCGCGCACAGCGCCGGAACCAGGGCCGCGGTGGGTTACGGCATGGAACCCACCGCCGCGCTCGTATTGCAGCAACTCGGTGGCGACCCGGAAGGATTCGTCGCGAGACGCCTGACCCCGGCCATCGCGGAAGATGCCGAACTCATCCTCACCATGACCGAAAAGCACCGTGGTGAGGTGATCAAACTCGCACCGCGGATGATGCGCGTGACCTTCACGCTGCCCGAGGCTGCGCGTGTGCAGCAGGAGTCCGGCGCCGCGTCCGTCGCCGAACTGGCAGCGGCCCGAACGCAGTTCCCCGCGTCCGGGCCGGAAGACATCGTCGACCCGATCGGCCGCGACGAGGAGACGTTCGTCCAGGTCGGATCGGAGATCGCCGACCTGCTGCTACCCCTGCTCGCTCGAATTCGGACCTGAACCGGGTGCCGGGCGCTGCGGCGCCTGAAAAACGGGCCGTGGCTCCGACGGCGGACGGCTGTCGTCGGAGTGCCGCCCGGCTGCGGGAACCGGCCCGGTCAGGGTCCTGCCGTTACCCGGTGCGGGAGGCGGCGGCGACGCGGCGTTCGGACCGGGCACGACAGGATCCTCGACTGCCTGCCTGGGCGCGGGGACCTTCGTCTGTGCCTTGTCGGCGTCGTAGTAGTACCGGTACTCGTACGACGCGCCGCGCCCCTTCGCCGGGACCATGGTGAGAATCGTGCCGAGCACTGTTGCGTTGACGGCCTGCAGGTTGCCGATGGCGCGGGCGAACTGCTCCCGGGTCGTCTTCCCGTACCGCGCGATGAGGAGCGCACCGTCGGCGATGCGTGTGAGGATCGCAGCGTCGGTGACGGGCAGCAGCGGCGGCGCGTCGATGATGACGTAGTCGAACCGGGACCGGAGATCGGTGACGACCTCCTGGGCATGAGCCGAACCGAGCAACTCCGACTTTGCGACCCTGCAGGCGACCGGTGCCGCGGTACGAGAACTCACCGATGTCCGCTCGTGGCTCGAGGTCGGATTCGTGCCCCGGTTCCGGCTGGTGCTGCTCCGGGGGCGTGATCGACGGATAGCGAGTCACGGGGTCCTGGAAGCGGAGTTGATCGGTCCGCGTTGTGTGGGCGTCCTCTTCAGCCATCAGTACCTTCCTGAGCTATCCGGATGCTGGTCCGCATGTCGGCTTCCCTCTGCCCGCGCACCCAAACCTCGCGCGCGTGCAGAGTCCGGTAAGGGTCAGACTTCGCGCGCTTCTTCGAGTCTGCTGATCAAGGTCGCCGCGTCGAACGGCCCGGTGTGCAAGGGAAGACCCGTGCCGGTGGCTCCGAGGTAGAACGTGGGTGTCCCGGACAGGTTGCTGGTCGCGGCGTCGAGATCGTCGTCGTCGACTCGATGCCGGTAGCGGTCCAACCGCAGATCCTCGTCGAAGCGGTCCATGTCGAGGCCCAGTCGCTCGGCGTAGTCGTAGATCTCCTCTTCCGACAGTGCGTCGCTGTGGGCGAAGAGGACGTCGTGCATCTCCCAGAACTTGTCCTGCGCCGCGGCCGCCTCGGAGGCCTCGGCCGCGAAACGCGCGTGGGGATGCACCGCATCGAGCGGGAAGTGCCGGAAGACGTACCGGAGGTCGTCACCGAAGTGTTTGCGAACGTCCTGGATGCCCCCGGTGGCCCGGGTGCAGAACGGGCACTCGAAATCGCCGTACTCCACGAGCGTGAGCGGTGCGTTCTCCGGTCCCCTCACGTGATCTCGGCTCGGATCGACCGGACGTAACAGCACGAGTCCGGGGACCCCGTCGGTGGGGCGGCGGCGGTCCGCCAACCGGAACAGCGCCCAGCCCAAACCCGTCGCCAGCAGTGCAGCAACGAGCACACCGATACGTGCGTCGTTGGCGGCTTCCGAGGATTCGAACGCCAGATCCACGATGAACAACGAGATGGTGAATCCGATGCCCGCAAGTGCTGCACCACCGCTGACCTGAGACAGAGTCAGGCCTGGCGGCAGGCTCCCGGGTCGCAGACGGGAGAACACTGCGGTCGCAGCGGTGATCCCGACCAGTTTGCCCACCACAAGACCGAGGACGACACCCCACGTGATCGGTGAGACGATCGCGTCGCCGATCGTCTCACCGGTGATCACCACACCGGCGTTCGCGAGAGCGAAGATCGGCACCACGAGAAAGGCGGTATACGGCTGATAGAACCGGAGCAACCGCTCGTTGACGGACACCGCGCGGAGAACACCGAGTTGCGCCGCGCGCGCGTAGTCGGGATTGGGTGATTGACGGAACGCCCGCGTGAGCTGACCCGCCCGTTCCACCTCGGCGCGGCGCGGCGGGTAGATGGGAAGGATCAACGCGATCAGCACACCGGCAAGAGTGGGATGCACGCCCGACTCGTAGAAGGCCACCCACGTTGCGGCCGCAACCAAGAAGTAGGCGACGCCACGCCACACTTCGAGTCGGCGGAACTGCATGATCAACAGCAAACCCACGAAGCCGAGCAGCAGGTACCCGAGCCTCAGTTGCTCGGTGTAGAAGAACCCGATGATGGCGAGCGCGCCGATGTCGTCGGCCACCGCGAGCGCCAGGATGAACACCCGCAAGCGGGCCGGGCACCGTGGTCCGACGAGCGCGAGCGCGCCCAGCACGAACGCCGTGTCGGTGGAGACCACCACACCCCACGCACCCGCAGCCTCCCCGCTGGGGTTGAGCAACAGGTAGAGCACAGCAGGCAACGCGAGACCGGCAACGGCGGCTACCAGGGGAACAGCGGCGCGTGTGCGGTCGGTGAGTTCTCCGATCGTGAGTTCGCGTTTCACTTCCAGTCCGACGACGAAGAAGAACAACGTCATCAGGCCGTCGTTCACCCAGTTCTTCAAGTCGAGGGTGATGCCGTAGTCCCCGATCCGGATGCTCAGTGGGGTCTGCCAGAACGACTCGTAGGAATCCCCCAGGTTCGCCCACACGAGCGCCACGACCGTGGCGGTGAGCAGGAATCCCGCCGCCAGCGTGTCGTCATCGGTGCCGTCACGAATGGCGGCAAGCAGCCTGGACACCCGGCGGAGATTCGTGGGATTCTCGTCGACCGTCATGTGCCCTCACTTCGAAGTCCGTTCCGAGTCTCCTCCGGAACACTCCAACGTCCCCTCGAAAGCGTAAAGACGACGGCGCGACATGGCAGGGTACGAAACAGACACCGGTAGCGAGCGATGAGGATGCCCATGACCGACCGGACCGAGCGCGCAGCAGTCGGCGACCTCGAATTGGCCTACGAGACGTTCGGCGACGCAGACGCCCCTCCCCTTGTGCTCATCATGGGTCTCGCCACCCAGATGCTCGCGTGGGACGACGCGTTCTGCGGACTGTTGGCCGGCCACGGTTTCCACGTGATCCGCTTCGACAACCGCGACATCGGATTGTCGAGTCACCTCGACGAGGCCGGAGTTCCCGATCTGGGTGCGCTGCTGGGTGGACAGAGCAGGCCTGCGCCGCCGTACACGCTGGTGGACATGGCCGAGGACACGGCAGGGTTGCTGGACGCGCTGGGTCTCGAGTCCGCGCACATCGTCGGTGCGTCGATGGGCGGGATGATCGCCCAGCAACTCGCGATCGATCACGGCCGGGTGCGGAGCCTGACGTCGATCATGTCCACTCCGTCACGGGAAGTGGGGCGGACGCGACCGGAGGCGACAGCGGCGCTGTTCCTTCCGCAGCCGACCGACCCGGACAGCGCCGCCGAACGCTCCCTTCAGCTGTACCGGGTGATCGGTTCACCCGGATACCCGCTCGACGAGTCGCGTGTCGCCGACCTCGGGCGGCGCTCGTTCCTCCGGAGCCACGACGCCGCCGGTGTGGCGCGCCAGTTCGCCGCGATCGTGGTCTCCCCCGATCGCACTCCGGGACTACGCAACCTGACGATCCCGACCTTGGTGATCCACGGCAAAGACGATCCGCTCGTCGAGGTGGACGGCGGAATCGCGACGGCTGACGCCGTAGAGGGGGCGCGGCTGGTCGTGGTTCCGGGTATGGGCCACAACCTGCCCGCGCCCCTGTGGCCGCAAGTGATCGGCGAGATCGTCGCGCATGCCCGAGCGGCCGAGAAGGGCTTCGCCGCTCGCATATGACGAGCGCACGGTGCCGAAGGATCAGAGGGGTTTGAGGAACGAGAAGAAGCCGGGCGTGTGCACCTGCCGGAGACGGGTGAGCTTGCGATACGAAATGAGCCACACGCCATCGACTTTGGCGTATCGCTCATGGTAATGACCCCACCCGTGCAGAGATTCCTCGGTGCCGTTGTTGTCCCACCACAACCGGTCTTCCATCGCCCAGACACCCCGCGCGGTGGTGTCGGATTCCAGCACGATCTCGGGGCAGTGCCCGTGGTGCGCCGACGTAATCGGAACGGGGCCGTCGAGCAGGTTACTGATGGCGCGGGTCAACGCCTCACGTCCGACGACCCGCCCTGATTCGCCGTCGGTGCGGGGCTGCTTGTCGCCGGGCAGGCCCTGCCACGTTTCGCTGACGACATCCTCGGTGTGCAGGGTCGGGTAGTACTCCCACTGCTTGTTGTCCATCACGCGGAGCCGGGCCGCGAACACCCGCTCGATCTCGCGGATAGCGAGAAGTTGCTCTGCGGCATCGAGAGTGAGAGCCGGCTCCGGAGCGTCTCGTAATTCGTTCTGCGACAAGATGTACCCTCCGGGGCTTGTCAGCGGGATGCTCGTGCCAGCAGCTCGCGTGCGGCATCGCTACCGTCGAGCAACCGGGCGGTGCGCCGCTTGATCTTCCAGCTTCCCTCGATGCGAGCCAGTTCGAACCGATTGGCGGTCACGCGCCAGACGCGGAAGGAATCGGCGTCGACGTTGCGGCGGAGCAGCAGCGAATGACAGGTCGCGACGGCGGTGTCGCCCTCGACCCGGATGTGGACGGGATCGAGAAGGTGGCCGCAGCCCTCGTTGATGTAGTCCTGGTGGGGACGGGTGCGGACCATCTCGGTGATCGCGTCGCGGCCCTCCATCACCCGGATGTCGATGTCGTAGACAGCATCCTCGGCCCACAATTCGCCGACGGCGTCGGCGTCACCGGCGTCCACGGCCGGCCCGTACGCCGACAGCACTTCCTGGATCGCTGCCTTGTCTTCGAGTACCTGGACACGCTCGAGCAGGGAAGCCACCAGGGCTGCGGTGTCGGTCATCTTTCTCCTTCCGGAGTGTGGGTGCGGACGGCCGTGCGTTGCCCTCGTTGTACCGCTGCACCCCACGCCGCGCAGTTGCTGTCCCGTTCAACGGAAACATCGATGCGGCCCGATGTGGCCCCTGCCACTCTTCGAGCAGTGCATCGGCACACAGTGTGCGCCGGTCCCATCCCGTCACGGGACACCCCCACCCCGCTCGGCTTCCCCCAGCCGATACCCCCAGGAAGAGTCACGCCATGGGCCACGTTTTGGACAGAATCATGCAGCACGCGGACGAGATTCGCGCCGAGGGCGTCGAGGGCGACAAGCTCATGCGCCTCACCGACACGACGGCGAAGCACCTGCGCGAGTCGGGCATCATCCGCACGTTCCAGCCGAAGGAGTACGGCGGATTCGAGGGCCATCCCCGCGAAGCCGCGGAGACCGTGATGGCGCTCGGTGCCCTCGACGGCGCGACGGGCTGGGTCGCCGGCATCGTGGGTGTCCACCCGTGGGAGCTCGCATTCTTCGACCCGAAGGCCCAGGAAGAGATCTGGGGCGCGGACAACGACATGTGGATGGCATCGCCGTATGCGCCCATGGGTGTCGCGGTGCCGGTCGATGGCGGTTACATCCTCAACGGGCGCTGGGCATTCTCGTCGGGAACGGACCACTGTGGCTGGATCATGATCGGTGCGGCCGTCGGCGACAAGGACGGCAACCGGACCGACAAGGTCCTGCACGTCGTGCTGCCCCGCTCCGATTACGAGATCGATCAGGACAGCTGGAACGTCATCGGGCTGCGGGGCACGGGCTCGAAGGATCTGATCATCAAGGACGCCTTCATCCCCGAATACCGGACCCTCGACGCGGAGATCGTGCTCAGCGGTAACGGCTGGCGTCACGCGGGCCGCGACGAGACGCTCTACAAGTTCCCGTTCTCGTACATCTTCCCGCTCGGCATCACCTCCTCCCTGATCGGCATGACCGAGGGTGCGCTGGCCTGCTACATCGCAGCCCAGAAGGAACGCGTCCAGGTGACGGGTGTCCCGATCAAGGAAGACCCGTACATCCTCTTCGCGATCAGCGAGGCGGCGTCGGAAATCTCCGCCTCGCGGCTGGCTCTGCTCGAAACCGTCGATCGTTTCTGGGACAAGACGGACCGCGGAGAGGAGATCAGCTTCGAGGAGCGCGCCATCGGACGCCGCACCCAGATCTCGGCAGCGTGGCGCGCGGTACGTGCGATGGACGAGGTGTTCGCCCGCGCCGGTGGCGCTGCGGTGCACCTGAAGACGCCGATGCAGCGCTTCTGGCGCGACGCCCACGTCGGCCTCACCCACGCCATTCACGTGCCGGGCATGATCTACCATTCGGCCGCACTCACGCAGCTCGGCGGCGAGCCCCAGGGCGCATACCGGGCAATGATCTGATCCACCTACAACATTCGAGGAACAACTGACATGACAGAGTTACGTGGTCTCGGTTATCTGAGAGTTCAGACCCAGGACGTCGCACGGTGGCGCGAACTGCTCCTCGACGGCCTCGGCATGGCGGAGGGCTCCGGCCCGGAGCCGGACGGCTTCTACGCCCGCGTGGACGAGCGCCGCTCCCGCATCCAGGTGCTGCCGGGCGATTCGGACAAGGCACTGGCCGTGGGCTGGGAGGTGCGTGACGAGTTCGCGCTCCAGCGCGTGCGCGAAGCGGTCGAGAAGTCGGGCCGCGCGGTGGAGGTGCTCTCCCACAAGGAGGCCACCTACATCGACGCCGAAGGTGCCATCGCGTTCCAGGATCCGGCCGGCACCCGCGTCGAGGTGTTCTTCGGCCCGGTCCTCGATCACAGCCCGGTCGTCACCCGCTTCGCAGGTCGCTGGGTCACGGGCCGTCACGGCCTCGGCCACGTCGTGCTGCCGTCGGCGAACTTCGACGAGACCTACGAGTTCTACACGCAGGTACTGGGATTCCTGCCGCGCGGCTCGATCCGTCTCGACGAGGACGGCCACGTCCGCGTGCGCTTCCTCGGCATCAACGAGCGTCATCACAGCCTCGCGTTGTGCCCCGCGCCGCCGAACGAGGAACCCGGACTCGTCCACCTCATGACCGAGGTCGACACCCTCGACGCGGTGGGTCAGGCTCTCGACCGTGTCAACCGCCTCGACTTCTCGATCTCGTCGACGCTGGGCCGCCACACCAACGACAAGATGATCTCGTTCTACGTCCGCGCACCGGGTGGATGGGATCTCGAGTTCGGCACGGAGGGCATGCTCGTCGACGAGCGGTTCTACACCTCCGAGGAAATCACCGCCGACGCCTACTGGGGTCACGATCAGACGGGCTCCGAGCCACTGAAGGCGTTCATTCCCGCCGGATAACCCCGAGTTTCCCTGTTCGGCAGTAAGACTCACAGAAGCGGGGGGGGGGGGGGGGGGGGGGGGGGGGGGGGGGGGGGGGGGGGGGGGTGGGTGGGGGGGGGGGGGGGGTGGGGGGTAAAAAAACAAGAAAAAAAAAAAAAAA